>DFCG01000062.1:2479-21535 GCA_002367455.1 Acinetobacter sp. UBA3060
TAAACCGGAACACCCAGTTCCAGACCACCATCATTGGTAAAGCCAAATGTCGGCGTCAGAATACCGGTAGTGCGGCGGTCATCAATCGGGAAGTTGAAATAGGGAACTGCCAAGACCGGAACATCTTTAACATATAGCTTGGTATTGCGGGTTTCACCACGTCCAGTTTCCTGGTTCAGCTTGATCTTTTCTGCCTGGATTTTCCAAGTTGGTTTTTGCTCAGGTGGACAGGTGGTATAGGTCGCATTTTCCAGTTCTACCGTCTCGGTCGAGGTTCTGGCGATCTTTTCTGCCCGACCATGCGCATGTTGCTGCTCGGCAATATAGAAGCTGTTATTTAGGTCGCCTTCTTGGGTCTTTAAATTATAATTAATATCATCACTTTGTGAGAGCAGGCCACCCTGAGCAAGTTGTACCCGACCTTCTGCTTTGGCATAGGTCTGGGTTTGATCAATCGTTACGCGTTCAGCACGAATCTGGCGACCTTGCTGGTCAATGATGACATTGCCTTCTAAATAAGAGTCACCTGCTGGATTGTAGTGTCCATAATCTGCAGTAATGGTGGATGTAGCCTGATCTGGCGCAACGGTTGCTGCATCTGGGGCAATCGGGGTCACCCAGGTGCCTTCACAATAAGCCGAACTTAAGTATTTTTCCTGCCGCTGCTGTGCTTCAGCTGAGGATTTGTCGACATAGTATTGCGAAAAGAATGCTTCACCTGGATAGGTCTCATTTATGCGCTGTTTGAGTTGTTCTGCATTTACATCGGACGAGACATTTGATGCAGCATAGCCGGAGGCTGAGCTGCCACATAAAAGGGTTAAGATCGCAGTCGCTAGAGGATTTATTTTAAAGTGATGCTTCATTTGTCTCATTAACCAATCATGCTTTTATCGCAATTAATTATTGTCGCATCATAGAGAAAAAGTTGATAAGTAGCTACACTTAGCACTTTAAAAACTCAGCCTGTATTAGAATTAATTGCAAATGAATACACAACGCGAACAATTGATACAATCTTGGATTGCCTCTGTACTCGGTTCAGATCAATTTGAAACTCATTTTTTAGCAGGTGATGCCAGCTTCCGTCGTTATGCACGAATCAAACTGAATAATAAAACATTTATGCTGATGGATGCACCACCAGAAAAAGAAGATTGTGTGCCTTTTGTGACGATAGATGAGTTTTTTGATGCACATGGCGTGCGTGTTCCGCATATCGTGGCAAAAGACTTGGAAAATGGCTTTTTACTGCTCGAAGACTTTGGTGATGTATTGCTGTCGAATCTGCTGAATGACGAGACTGTAGATGCCTATTATGAACAAAGTTTTAAACAGCTCATTCAGCTGCAATCGATTGCTGAAGAAGGGCATTTCCCAGCATATTCTTATGAAAAACTGATCTCAGAAATGGAATTGCTGACTGACTGGATGCTGCCAGCGTTAAAGGTTCAACTGACTGAATCAGAAAGCGCCTTGATCAAACGCACTTTTGCGATTTTGGCGAATGCCGCATTGGCACAGCCACAGGTGATCGTGCATCGGGATTTCCATAGTCGTAACTTGATGAAAATCGACAATGAAACCGAACTCGGTGTGATTGATTTTCAGGATGCTGTGATTGGTGCAGATACTTATGACTTGATCTCGATTACCCGCGATGCCTATGTGCAGTGGAATGCCGACCGTGTGTATCGCTGGTTCAAAAATTTCTATGAGTTATTGCCAACATCTGCTAAAGAAGGCCGTGACTTTGAACAGTTTAAAAAAGATGCCGACATGATGGCGATTCAGCGTCATATCAAGATCCTCGGTATTTTTGTGCGCCTATTTGAACGTGATGGCAAGTCGGGTTATCTCAAAGATTTACCACGTGTGATGTGGTATCTGCTCGAGGAATCAAAAGCTTATACTGAACTTCAGCCATTCATGCAGTTTATGCGTGACCGAGTCATGCCAGCCTTTGAAGCTAAATATGGGTCATATGAGGTGGCTGCCTAAATGAAAGCGATGATTTTGGCCGCAGGACTCGGTAATCGTATGCGGCCGCTAACGCTGCATACGCCAAAGCCTTTGCTGGAAGTTGGGGGCAAGCCCTTAATTGTCTGGCATATAGAGAAACTGGCTGCGATCGGTGTTACTGAAATTGTCATCAATACGGCTTGGCTCGGTGAAAAACTCGCAGAAGCTTTGGGCGATGGTTCACGATTTGGCATTAACATCCTTTGGTCACATGAGGGTGAAGGTCTGGAAACCGCTGGTGGAATCATTAATGCCTTGCCCCTACTCGGTGATGAACCTTTTATTCTGTTAAATGGTGATGTCTGGACCACGATGGATTTTGCACCTTTACTGGATATTGATCTAAAGGATAATTTGGCGCATCTCGTACTTGTGCAGAACCCTGAACAACANNAAGATGTTCCAAGGCTTAGAGACTGGCAAGCGTCCTTTAGCGCCATTGCTAAAAGCGGCAATGCAGAATCAGCAGGTTGCCGCTTCTAAATTGGTAGGCATTTGGGTTGATGTGGGAACCCCGGAGCGTTTAACGGCACTGGATACAGCGATCCATGAAGGGAAGTTTGCTTAAGTGAATATTCGCTAAGCACTGCCTACTGTGCCAATATAGAGAAAACGGTATACTTCCACCTAACTTTTTCGAGCGTAGATTGTTTATGCACATGTTTTTTCAAGAACTAAAGCAGGGTAGCCAGGCTTTGGGTTTAGAGCTATCTGATGAAGCTTTAAATTTATTACTCAAGTATCAGGATGCTTTGGTGTTGTGGAACAAAGCATACAATTTGACTGCAATCCGTGATCCTAAAGAAATGCTGGTCAAGCATCTGCTCGACAGTTTAAGTATTTTAAAGGACTTGCCTGTAGGCAGACTGCTGGATATCGGTACAGGTGGCGGTATGCCGGGCATGATCATTGCTTTATGTCAGCCTGAGCGTGAATGTGTATTACTGGATTCTAACGGTAAAAAAATTCGTTTCCTCAAGCAGTTTATTGCTGACTTAAAACTTAAAAATGTTATTGCCGTGCAAACGCGTGTAGAAAACGAAGACAGCATCAATGAGCTGGGTCAATTTGATGTGATTACCAGTCGTGCCTTTGCATCATTAACAGACTTTGTCGATGCTTCTAAGCCATATATGCACGAACAAACGATTATTGCCTCAATGAAAGGCTTAATTCCTGAAGATGAAGTTGCTACTTTAAAAAATGAATTTAGTTGTGAGATTATTGAACTTAAAGTTCCGCGCTTAGACGAACAGCGTCATTTACTTCTATTAAAACGTATTTAAGATTTTTAAAGGGATTGGGGGCAACATGGCACAAATTATTGCGATTGCAAACCAAAAAGGTGGTGTAGGTAAAACCACAACCGCAGTAAATTTGGCGGCATCTTTAGCTGTGTTAAAAAAACGTGTTTTGCTGGTCGATATGGATTCGCAAGGTAATGCGACCATGGGGTCTGGCATTCAGAAGAATGACCTGCTGTATTCGGTTACCGATGTGTTGCTGGGTGAAGTACCGATTGAAACGGCGATCTCTAAAGCAGAAGTCGGCTACAAGGTTCTTGGGGCAAACCGTGATCTGGCTGGGGTTGAGCTTGCGATTGCAGAGCAGGAAGGGCGCGAGTTCATTTTGCGTGATGCATTGCAGGAAATTGAAGGTTTGTTCGACTATATCATTGTCGACTGTGCACCAAGTTTAAGCCTGATTACTGTCAATGCTTTGGCTGCAGTGGATGGTGTGCTGATTCCAATGCAATGTGAATATTATGCACTGGAAGGTCTGGCGGATTTAACCCAAACCATCGATCGGATTCAGCAAGCATTGAATCCGGACCTGCAAATTGTNNTCAAAGGGTGCAGTTGCTTACTTAAATCTGGCAGCTGAAGTATTAAAGAAAAGCAAAGTGAAAAAAGGAAGTAAAGCATGACCGTCAAGAAACGTGGACTCGCCAAAGGTCGTGGCTTGGATGCCTTGCTAGGCTCAATTCAAAAAGAAAAATTACAACTCGAAGCTCAAGGTCTTGACCATGGTCAGCTAAAACAGATCGATGTGAACTTGCTCAAGCGCGGTGAATATCAGCCGCGCCGTTATATTAACGAGCAGGATTTGCAGGAACTGGCGGCATCGATTGAAAAGCATGGCATCATGCAGCCCATCGTGATCCGTCCGGTTGACGATGAACGCTATCCATACGAGATTATTGCGGGTGAACGTCGATGGCGTGCTGCACAGCTGGCGGGTTTGACCGAGGTTCCTGCGATTGTACGTGATCTGAATGATCAGGTTGCGATTGCACTGGCCTTGATTGAAAACATCCAGCGTCAGGATCTGAATCCGATTGATCAGGCGATGGCTCTGCAACGTTTCCATGAAGAATTTGGCTTAAGCCATCAGGAAATTGCAGATACCGTGGGTAAAGCGCGTACGACAGTGAGTAACCTACTTCGCCTGCTTAGCCTGGCAGAAGAAGTGAAAGACTTTATGCAGCAGGGTTTGCTGGATATGGGGCATGCACGTGCGATCTTAACCTTAAAAGCTAAAGATCAGCTCAAAGTTGCAGATATCGTAATTGAAAAAAGTCTGTCTGTTCGTCAAACCGAGCAGTTAGTCCGTGATTTCAATACACCTAAACAAGAAAAAGTAAAAGAAGCTGTAGCACCGGATATTCAGCAATTGACTCAGCGCCTTTCAGAGCGTTTCAGTGCAGATGTTAAAATTGACTATAACAAGCAAGGTAAAGGGAAACTGGTTATTAGCTATCACTCTTTAGAAGAGCTGGATGGCATTCTTTCTATTTTAGAAGATGAATAATTTATATATTTTTTTATTGGGGAATAAATTAGATGTGGGAATTGGTTAAAGCAGGTGGCTGGCTCATGCTGCCACTGGTCTTGTGTTCTATCTTTATGCTGGCGATTTCGATCGAACGCCTGATTCGCCTGAAAAAGAACGCAGTACTTCCGTTGACTCTGTTAATGGGTTCGTCGCAAAATGCTGCACAAGTCATGCAAAAAATGAATCAAAGTGCAGCCTTAAAGCGTAGTACTTTGGGTCGGGTATTTACCGCAGGTTATGCGACTAAACAGCAGGGTGAGCAGTATGCTCGCGCGCAGATGGAAGTAGTGGCTTCACAGGAAATCGGGTATCTGGAAAAAAATATTAATTTTCTGGGTACGCTGAGTGCAGTTGCACCCTTACTCGGTTTGTTGGGGACTGTACTTGGGATTATTGAATCTTTCCTGATGATCGATGTGGGAACTGGAAGTGATCCGGTCTTGATGATGCCCGGTATTTCCAAGGCTTTAATTACCACAGCAGCCGGTATGCTGATTGCAATTCCTGCACTGTTTGCGCACCGTTATTTTCAGCGTCTTGTTCAGGAATATGTGGCTGAACTTGAGCAGCAAGCGACTTTGTTTCATGCGGATCTTTTTTATCGCAATCATGCAGACATAGACCAAGATATGCAAAAAGCCAGCTAGGAGGCGGATGATGAAATTCAAACGCAACCAGGTGGAAGATGTACATATTAATCTGACACCAATGATTGATTGTCTGCTGTTTATTCTGGTCTTTTTGCTTTTGTCGACGACTTTTAGTCAAATGAGCCGAATGAATCTGACCTTGCCTGATGCGCAAGGGGTACCGCCTAAAAGCTATGATCAGAAAGTTGAAGTGATTGTGGATGCTAATGGTCATTATGCAGTCAACGGTCAATCCTTGGTCAGCAAGGAAGTTGCGGATTTAAGTACTGCAATTAAACAGATTTCAAATGAACGCCGTGATTTAATGTTTGTCATCGCAGCTGACGCAAAAGCCAGTCATCAGGACGTGATTCGTGTCATGGATGTGGCCGGGCAGCTCGGCTTTGTGAATATCAATATCAGTACCAAAGTACCTACCCGAGGTTATTAGTGAAGCACGATTTTAAGGTCTATCTTCGCCTTTTAAGTTATTTAAAACCATTTTGGGGCATCGCATTACTTGTCCTGGTAGGTTTTTCTATTAATGCGGCCACAGAAGTTTCTGTCGCCAAATTGCTGGAATATATTATTGAGGCGATTCAAAATAAAGACCAGAGTTTCACTTCACTTTTCCCATTTTTGGTGGTCATACTCATGTTCTTCCGGGGCTTGGGTCTGTTCATGGGGGGGTATTTTACTGCGGTGATTTCCCGGAATCTGGTGTTCAATATCCGTCAGGAAGTTTTTGCAAAATTGCTGCGTTTACCGTCCCAGTATTATCTGGACAATACCAGCGGGCATATTACTGCCAAAATCATGTATAACGTGGAGCAGCTAACCGCCGCTTCAACTGAAGCCCTAAGAACCTTGTTGCAACAAGGTTTGATCACTCTGGCATTATTAGGCTACCTGTTGTATACCAACTGGCGTCTGACCATGTGTATCCTGATTTTTGCACCCGTCATCGGTTTTATTATCAGTAAAGCTGCAAGACGGATGCGTAAATTATCGCAGCAAGTACAAGACACCATGGGTGATGTGAACCATGTGGTGCAGGAAACGGTGAATGCCAACCTGATCGTCAAGGGCTTTGGTGGACAAAACTACGAGCAGGAACGCTTTAAACAGAACTCGCTGGAAAACTTGCGTCGTGGCTTGAAAATGGTTGCTGTACAACAGTTGAATAGTCCTGTGGTTCAGCTGATCATGTCGATTTCACTGAGTATTGTGATGTTTATTGCCTTGCGTCCGCAAATTCTGGGTGATACCTCTGCGGGTGAATTTGTCGCTTATATTACTGCGGCGGGTATGCTGGCAAGACCAATCAAAGCCTTGACGGATATCAATGAAAAAATTCAACGTGGTATGGCCGCAGCGCATTCAGTATTTGAATTGCTGGATATGCCTGAAGAAAAAAATACCGGGACNNCAGGTCAAGGCCGGTGAAACAGTAGCGCTGGTAGGACGTTCTGGTGCAGGAAAAAGTTCTCTGGTGAATCTGCTGGTGCGTTATCAGGATGCAACTTCTGGGCAGATCTTGCTGGATCAGAAACCGATTGAAGATTTTGAAATTACCGCCTTGCGAACCCAGATTGCTATGGTGAACCAGCAAGTCGTACTGTTTAATCGTACCGTGCGGGAAAATATTGCTTATGGTCAGCTCGAAGGTGCTTCCGATGAAGATATTATCGCGGCAGCAAAGGCAGCCTATGCGCATGATTTTATTATGGCACTACCGCAAGGTTATAATACTCAGCTGGGTGCTCAGGGTTTAAACCTGTCTGGTGGCCAGCGTCAGCGCATCGCCATCGCGCGAGCAATTTTGAAAAATGCCTCTATTCTGATTCTGGATGAAGCGACCAGTGCGCTGGATAACGAGTCGGAATACTTTATTCAGCGTGCCTTTGATAAAGCCATGCAGGACCGTACCACCATCGTAATTGCACATCGTCTATCGACGATTGAAAACGCGGATCGTATTGTTGTCATGGATCAGGGCCGTATTGTTGAGCAGGGCAGTCATGCCGAACTGATTGCGCTACATGGTGCTTATTATCAGTTGCATCAGCGTAACTTTGAGGAACAGTAACTTATGGCACTGGCACAAATCATTCAGGATGCTTGGAATGCACAGGCAAAGTGGCTGGTGGTGCTGCGTCCTTTGTCATGGTTGTATCGCCTGGGGTTTGTCAGCAATCACTGGCTTTATCAAAAAGGCATTAAAAAAAGTTATAGTGCACCAATTCCCGTTATGGTAATTGGTAACATCACAGTCGGTGGTAGCGGTAAAACACCTTTGTTGATTCATCTGGTGGATTATTTAACCGAGAAAAATGTTCGGGTAGGCGTGATCAGTCGAGGCTATGGCGGCCAAGGTCCATTTCCTGCCTATGTCGACTTTAATACCTCGCCGGAGATTGTCGGAGATGAGCCTGCCTTGATTGTACAGGCAACAGGCGTGCCGATGGCAGTTGGTCCCAACCGGCAGAAAAGTATCGAGTTATTGCTGCACAAACATGAACTGGATCTGATTATCTGTGATGATGGCCTGCAGCATTGGGCCTTGAATCGCCAGATTGAGTGGATTGTGCTGGATAATAATCGCGGTCTGGGTAATCAGAAACTGCTTCCAGAAGGTTATCTACGTGAACCAGTGACCCGTTTGAAAACGGGAACCGTAATTGAGCATTCGGCTAACCCAAGCTCTGAACTGCATATGCATCTGGCTGCATCACAGCCTTATTTGCTTAATCAGGACAACAATAAAATCTTTGATCCTCAAGCGGCTTTTTATGCGGTAGTCGGCATTGGCTTTCCACAGCGGTTTTATCAGACCTTGCAAAATTTAGGCATAGAACAATTTCAGTGTCATGAGTTTCCAGACCATCATGACTATGACATTGAAGATTTACAGTTCGATGATAACAATCCGATTATTACCACTGAAAAAGACGCAATAAAAATTATGGCGCTACTTAAACAATATCCAGATTTTAAACAGGATATCTGGGTAGTGCCAGTCGATGCAGTCCTATCGCCAGCCTGCTATACAGTCTTGCAGCAACAGTTACAACAATACGGTATTCAAATTTCTTAAGGCTCATTCATTATGAAACACATTGTTATTCCTGCACGTTTCGCCAGTTCACGTTTACCGGGTAAACCTTTGCTGGAAATTCATGGTCGTCCCATGATTCTGCGGGTAGTGGACCAAGCCAAAAAAGTGCAAGGTTTTGACGATCTGTGTGTGGCAACTGATGATGAGCGTATTGCAGCCGTTTGCCGTGCTGAAGGCATTGATGTGGTGATTACTTCAGCGGATCATCCTTCAGGCACAGACCGCTTGAGTGAAGTGGCTCGAACTAAAGGCTGGGCCAGTGAGGACATCATTGTCAATGTACAGGGGGATGAACCTTTACTGCCGGCGCAACTGGTAAAACAGGTTGCTCAACTCTTGGAAGATCAGCCTGAATCTTCCATGTCGACGCTATGTGAGCCGATCCATCAACTGGATGAATTCAAACGCGACAGCATTGTAAAAGTCGTAATGTCAAAACAGCAGCAGGCACTGTATTTTAGCCGTGCTACCATTCCTTATGACCGTGATGGCGCGAAACTCGCTGAACCTAAGCTGCATGATCAGGCCTATCGTCATTTAGGTCTATATGCCTATCGGGTAAAACTGTTGCAAGAATATGTGACCTGGGAAATGGGTGTGCTGGAGAAACTGGAATCTCTAGAACAGTTACGGGTACTGGAAAATGGACACCGTATTGCCATTGCGGTGGCTGAAGCCAATTTGCCGCCAGGGGTAGATACTCAGGAAGATCTGGATCGCCTGAATCAGATGGATCTTTCCCATTTTGCCTAAGAAGAGTCAAATACATGCCTTTTGATGTCAATGCACATATCTATCCATGGCAGCAACAGGTTTGGGAAACCCTGACCGGGCGCTTTCCCAAGCTTGGACATGGTTTATTGTTTTATGGAAAAAAAGGCTGTGGTAAAGAAGCGTTTACCCAACAGTTTCTGGCTTGGGTGTTATGCCTGAATCGTCAGCCTGCCGGGCCATGTGGTGAATGCAGTAGCTGTCAATGGTTAAAGGCAGACACCCATCCCAACTATGTGCATATCAGTACCGATGACGACAATAAAAAACAGAATGCCAAAATCAAGATCGAGAAGATTCGCGATCTGCTGCCTTTTGTGCAACAGACTGTAGATGGCTGGCGCGTGATTGTGATTGAGCCGGCAGAAGCCTTGAATATTGCCTCTGCCAATGCCTTACTCAAAACACTGGAAGAACCCGGTGACAATACGGTCATTATTTTACTGGCGAATCATTATTTAAAATTGCCCGCGACTATACGCAGTCGTTTGCAGCATTTTGCTTTGGACCGGATTTCCGCAGAACAATTTAGCGATTATGTCCAGAATCAGCTCCCAGATGCAGGTGCTAGCCAACAACAGTTATTGATGAACCTGTCCAATCAGATGCCGTTACAGGCACTAGAGGTTGCACAAAGTGCCTGGCTGCCACTACGTCAGGAATTTCTGCAAGACTGGCAAAAACTGGTCATGCAAAAAAATATGCCGATGGCAATTGCGACCAAATGGAATAAAAACCTGAATTTTGGTGACTTTGCTCAAATGTTTGAATACTTGTTGTCCGATTTAATTTGTGTCAAGCTAAATCAGACGGTGAAAAACATTGACCTTGAATTCAATGTACTTGCCGAACAATATTCATTAGAAGCACTTTTTAAAATTTATGAAGATTTTCAGCGCGCTAAACAATTCCTTGAACAGAATGTCCAAAGCAATCTGGTTATTGATGAATTGTTTATCAAGCTGATGAATCTTTAATTAAGGGGAAATCACATGCAACCACGTATGGGCGGTATTATTCAGGCCAATATTCCTGACATTGAAACACTGTTTGCCAGCTATATGCCTTATGTTGTGGGTGGTGGGCTTTTTATTCCTTCCAAGCAGCCGGTCAAACTGGGCGAAGAGGTTTTTGTATTGACGACTTTGCCTGACCAGACCCAGAAAATTCCTTTAACCGGTAAAGTCATCTGGGTCTCGCAAAAGCAGAATGGCATCAAGCCACAAGGCTTTGGCATCCAGTTAAGCGGTGAAAAAGGCGTTTATTTTAAAAATGAAGCAGATCGTCTGGTTGCAGGTCTTAAATCTGAAGGACGTAAAAGTTACACTATGTAGTTAATTTACGCTTGGTAGGAACGCATCGTGTTTGTAGATACTCATTGTCATTTAACCCTGCTTGATTTGACACCATATCATGGTGATCTGGATCAGGCATTGGCTCAGGCTCGTGAAGCCGGTGTTTCCAAATTCATGAGTATCTCGGTCGATCTGGATGATCATATCGAGCTGGCCAAAATTGCCGCGCGTCATGCAGATGTCGGATATACCGTTGGCGTACATCCTTGCGAAGATGCTGCAACCATGGCGCGTGCCACGACTGAATATCTGGTCGAACTGGCGCAACCGGAGAAAGTCTGGGCACTCGGTGAAACAGGTCTGGACTATTATCACAGTACCGATTTTATTGCAGAGCAAAAAGCCTGTTTCGCCCGGCATATCCATGCGTCACAAATCACCAAAAAACCTGTAGTCGTTCATACCCGTTCCGCCAAGCATGATACCGTCGATATTATTCGCGCGGAAAAATCTACGCATGGCATCCTGCACTGTTTTATCGAGGACTGGGAAACCGCTAAAGCAGTACTGGATTGCGGCTATTATGTGTCATTTTCCGGAATTGTTTCATTTAAAAATGCGCAGGATCTGCGTGATGTCGCCAAACAGGTTCCGCTGGATCGTGTGCTGATTGAAACCGATAGTCCTTATCTTGCGCCGATGCCATATCGTGGCAAATCTAACGAACCTAAATACGTTCCTTATGTAGCCAAAGCGCTTTGTGATGTATATGATAAGTCGCTAGAAGAAATGGCTTCTATCACAAAGCAGAACTTTGAAAATCTTCTAAATTTAAATTAAATAAAGTTATATAAAGTACAAGAGAGTTTATAGGGTGAAGATGGATCGTCAGGCTCAGTTTCGAGCAAGAGAAACCTTGATTTTTCAAGTTGCAGAACAGCTCCTGTTGGAAAATGGTGAAGCAGGAATGACGCTAGATGCGCTGGCTGCCGAGCTTGATCTGGCCAAAGGGACACTTTATAAACATTTTCAGAGTAAAGATGAGCTGTACATGCTGCTGATTATCCGTAATGAGCGCATGTTGCTGGAAATGATTCAGGATAGCGATAAAGCCTTTCCTGAACATCTGGCCTTCTTTATGCTGCATCATTTACATCATCCGGAACGAACCGTGCTGTTTCATCAGATTGAAGAACGCCTGTCGACGACTGGGGTTGGAATCCAGCACCTTTTTAGCGAACTTTATCAGGTGCGCAAACAGCGTTTACGCCTGATTATCCGTATGACAGAAACTTATCTGGCTTCTATTAATAGCCGCATGTCAGTACGCGATTATCTGGCTTCGATCTGGTCGTTGACCCATGGTGCAGCTGCAATTCTTAATTCCAGTTTCTATCAGCGTTATTTGGGTTCGCGCGATACCTTGCGTGTAGCCTATATCGATCAGGCACTGGCTTTGCCTAAGCAGGTACATTCAGCCGAGCAGTTTGCCTAAGGTTGTCCTATGATCAGATCACCTCACAGTGCAGTTCGTGGCTTTACCTTAATCGAATTGATGGTGGTGATTGTGATTATGGGAATTATGGCTTCACTAGTGCTGCTGAATACCAGTGGTGTCGATCAGCGCAAAGCGATGCAGGCACGGGAAATTTTATTGGTGGACTTGCAACGGGTGCTACGCGAGGCTAATGACCAATCCAGAATACTCGCGCTTGACGTTCAATCAGCGACAGATGTCACGCCATTTCGCTATGGAATTATAGAATATCGTTCGGCAGCGCAGACTGAACCGAACCTGCAAAATGAGAAATGGCAAAATTATGCAGATTTTAAATTGCGTAGTTTGCCTGATCATATTTCCTTTCAAATTCAGGCACTGGAACAGCAGCGTTATGCCAGGGCACAAAATCGTGACCTGACTCAGGCAAATTCACCTCAATTAATCTGGCTCGGCAATGGTGAAGTCAAACCGGTGCGGATTCAGTTCTTTTTAGAAGACCGTGAAGTGGGTGCTGCGATTGAGATTGATCATCTGGGTAAAATCAATGAAATCTAGATATTTCAAGCAGANNGGTCGAGTGTTACTCGACTTAATCGTGCCTCAGGTTTTACCTTATTGGAAGTTATGGTCGCCTTGGCAATTTTTGCGACCGCAGCCATAACCCTGACCAAAGTCGCGATGCAATATACCCAATCCACCTCAAATGCCATTCTACGTACCAAAGCACAGTTTGTTGCCTTAAATGAAGTGGCACAAATGGAAATCAATCAGGAATGGATGGAAGGCACGGCTTCCAAACAGCTGACCCAGCAAGGTGAAACCTGGCAGATTGACAAGCGTAGTGAGCCGACGGTCAGTCCGAATGTCCAGCGAATCGAATTACAGATTAGTCTGGTTAATCAGGACAGTGGTCAGGTTGAATCTGGCATCAGCAGTCTGATGTTCTTTAATCATCGCATGAACAATACCCCATGAAGCCTAAAGGATTTACCCTAGTTGAATTAATGGTCGCAATTGCGATCTTTGCGGTGCTGTCTGCTTTGGGCTGGAAAGTTTTTGATTATATTGTCAAAACCAAAGATCAGAATGTGATTCATGAACAGCGTTTAGGTCAGTTACAGCAAACCTATCAGCAGATTCTGCGAGATACCGTACAGGCAGTACCCTTAACGGCCAATATCAATGGCGATATTCAGCCGGCTCTAGTGCTACAGAACGGACGCTTTAATTTCAGTAAAACTGGAGTGACTGACCCTTTAGAAGAAGGGATTTCCCCAGATGAGCGCATTGAATATCAGTATCGAGCCGATGAGCAGAAACTTTATCGCTTGAAATACCGGAATCTAAATCAGGCAGGTCAAGATCAGCCCGAATCCAGTGTTTTATTGTCGGAAGTGGAACAATTTCAGATCATCGTACTTAATCCGAATGAACTCACGCAATGGCCGGATGCTTCTGCTGATCTGAATCAGTTAGAGCATAAACAGCGTTTGCCTAAAGGGATTAAAATCAATTTAACCGTGAATGGTGTAAGTTATGAATGGATGTTCAGTTTATTGAATACGGACTTTTTGCTTGATACTCAGAACACCGGTCAACCCAGCTCAGAATAATAAGAAATGAAAATGAATAAAGCGATCATGATCAAGCAGCAGCAGGGCATTGCACTGATTACCATTCTGGTGATGGTAGCGCTAGCGACTATTCTGGCGGCTACGATTGCGCAACGTCAAGCTGCAACTGCTGAAAGCACTGCCTATTTGATGCGACAAAACCAGTCCTTAATGTATGCCAAAAGTGCTGAGGCCTTTTTTTCTGAATTGCTGGTCGATGATGCTGAAAATGCCGCAGAGGTCGACCATCTGCAGGAAACCTGGGCGCAGCCCATGCCAGCTTTTCCGGTAGATGACGGTTATGTCTCCGGAATAATACAGGATGAATCAGGCAAGTTTAATTTAAATAGCCTGATCACTGCCGAAGGTGCTGTCAATGAAAATGCCAAAGCATGGTTCGAGCTGATTTTAAAACGTGCCGGTTTGCCGGTACAGCTCAGTGAAGCAGTCATTGATTGGCAGGATGCAGACGAGCTGGTTAGTGGAGGCATGGGTGCTGAATCTAATTATTATCAAGGTTTGCCGAATGCCGCTTTGCCACCAAATGCAAAATTTCATAGCGTGGAAGAATTAAAGCTGGTACGCGGTTTTGAAGAGAATAAATATAAGTTGATAGCACCTTATCTGAGTACTGCACCGGTGCAGGGGAGTCCGGTCAATATTAATACAGCCTCAGCTTTTCTTCTGGCCAGTATGGATGAAAAGCTTGATGTGAATGCAGTGCAGCAGTTACTGGATCAGCGTCAGGCCAATTTGGAGCATTTTTCCAATGTTTCTGAGTTATGGGCGCTTGAGCCTTTTGCTCAGGTCGAGGCAGCTAAGCGAAATGTGTTTAACAGTCTGCTTGGGGTGCAATCCAATTATTTTAAAGCCCGAATCGAAGTGGTTTTAAGTGAGCGTAAGCGCCAGTTTAGCAGCAATCTGGTTCGTCAAGACAAACAGGTTTATGTCGCTTACCGTAGCATGGCGCCATTTTAATTTTAGCTCATGAATTGTACAGGCTGGATAAGCGCAAATGCCGGGCTGATGCCTTTTCCCTATCATGCTAAACAGCAAAATTAATCCTCAAAGCTTTACTTTTGCTTTATAATCAAAATTAATTCACCTATTTTTTGACGACATTACGGCATATGTTAATTCGTAAGTTATTTAAGTTTGAGAATGCTCATATTGTGCGTAACTGCACGTCAGATCGCTGTAAGCGTTCGATCCATGGCCATAGTTATAAAGTCGAGTTATTGCTAAAAGCCTCGAAGCTAGATCATGGTCAAATGGTCTATGACTTTGGTCTGCTTAAAGGTGTGATTAAGGATTTCTTTGATTCTTTCGATCATGCCATCTGCTTTTGGCAAAATGACGATCCGGAATATATTCAGGCCTGCAAGAATTTCAGTGCGCGCTGGGTGTCTTTGCCGGTATCGCCATCAGCAGAACAGTTTTCACGTATTTTCTTCTTTCTGGCACAGCAGGTGCTGGCATCGACCGTGACTCAAAATGGTGAAGGCGATGTCGAAGTCTATTCTGTGATTGTGCATGAAACCGACACCGGCTATGCACAAAGCTTTTTAGAAGATATTCAAAATGAACAAATGGGCATCCTTAGTCTGGAGCAACTTGAGTTCTCTGAACAAGTGCAGGCTGAATGGACAGATCCGGACATGTTTGCCAAGCTCAAACAGGGCACACCATTTCATAACCCTACAGTAGATTTACAGGTACAGATTTAAAGTCTGCGTGACTTTAAATCCATTGACATAGATTTAGGATTGAAGAATGTCTTTAAATGAACAGCAACTGGCCAAGCTGAATAAAGTTCAGCTGGATGAAAGCTGGAAATATGGATTGAGTGAATTTTTGCTCAGTCCGAAAATGGATGAATTAAAAGCATTTCTCGTTGAAGAAAAAAAAGCAGATAAAATCATTTATCCTCCCAATCATCTGATTTTTAATGCGTTAAATACCACGCCGCTAGATCGGGTAAAAGTGGTAATTTTGGGGCAAGATCCTTATCATGGCCCAAATCAGGCGCATGGATTAAGCTTTTCCGTGCAAAAGGGAGTTGCATTACCACCATCTTTGCGTAATATTTTTCATGAGTTACATGCTGATGTTGGGGTTGAAAGACCGAAGCATGGTGACTTGACGCATTGGGCAGAGCAGGGTGTGCTTCTGTTAAATGCAGTACTGACCGTAGAAGCAGGTCAGCCGACTTCGCATCAAAAGCGCGGTTGGGAAGAATTTACCGATCACGTCATTGATGTATTAAATGAACAGCGTGAACATATTGTCTTTATTCTTTGGGGCGCATACGCACAGCGTAAAGGACAGCGCATTAATCAAGACAAGCATCTCGTGTTAAAGGCAGCACATCCATCGCCTTTGGCCGCAAACCGTGGTGGTTTTTTTGGTTGTAAAGTATTTTCNNACTTCTGGAAGTATTTCAGGACTTTCATCATGATGACAGCGTAAAAGCAATCTGGCTGGATTCAACCACACCGAAAGCGTTCTGTGCGGGTGGGGATGTACGTAAACTGCGTCAGTTAGTGATTAATGATGAAGTCGCGGCTGCCAATAAGTTCTTTGAACAAGAATATGCACTTGATCTGTTATTGCATAATTATGCTAAACCCGTTTTAGTCTGGGGTGAAGGTTATGTGATGGGCGGTGGCTTGGGCCTGTTTATGGCAGCGCCTTTCCGTTTAGTGACACCATATTCACGTTTGGCCATGCCTGAAATCAATATCGGTTTGTATCCAGATGTGGGTGCAACCCGCTTTCTGGCGGATCGTGGTGCGATTGGTTTATTCACAGGCTTGACTGGTTCGATCATGACTGCTGCGGGTGCTTATGGGATTGGTTGGGCAACGCATATTTGTGATACACAGCGTGATTCAGTTTTGGATAAAGTCATTAATATCGACTGGGAGCATTATCCTGCAGGTGACTTTCGTGCCATTGATGATACCCTGAATAGTATGCACCGTCCAGTCGGCCCAGGACCGCTGCAAAACTCCTTGGATGTGATTCATAGTGTTTGCCGTGGTATCAACTTTGAGCATGATTATGAGTCGATTATTGGCCTGAGTGATGCGCGTAGTGACTGGTTGCGTCAGGCCAGTGAAAACCTGAAAAAAGGTTCGCCGACTACCGCAGCCTTGACCTGGCTATTATGGCAATGGGGTAAGCAGGTACATTCCTGGAATGAAGTTTTCGAGCTGGAAGTTCAAATTTCTGACTGGAAAATCCGTCATCATGATTTTGTCGAGGGAGTGCGAGCGCGTCTGGTCGATAAAGACCTTAGTCCTGAGTGGAAAAAAGGTGTAGATATGAGCTTAAAAGGTATCCTGTCTGGAAATCCTCCAGTTACGACTATTGAAAGCTGGAATGAGCTGCTCAAGCATTATGGTGTGATTTAAGCCTCAATGTCCGAAACACAATTTACAGATGAATACTGGATGCAGCGTGCTTACGAGCAGGCTGCACTTGCTGCTGCACAGGGAGAAATCCCCGTCGGGGCAATTATCGTCAGTCAGAATCAGATCATTGGTCAGGGATTTAATGCGCCCATCTCGTTGAATGATCCGACTGCGCATGCTGAAATTGTTGCACTACGTGATGCCTGTCAAAACATCCAGAATTATCGTTTACCTGATGATGCAGTGCTTTATGTGACTTTAGAGCCGTGCACCATGTGTGTTGGTGCGCTGGTGCATTCACGGGTTTCACGGGTAGTATTTGGCGCATTTGAAGCGAAAGCAGGTTCACTGGTGAGTGCGCGTCAACTGTTTGAAACCGGTTATTATAATCACGTATTTTCTTTCCAGGCAGGCTGCATGCAGCAGCAATGCTCTGAACAGCTCAGTGCATTTTTTAAGTTGCGTCGCGAGCAGAAACGACAATTCAAGTTACAAGAAAAGTTATTAAATACGCAGAAATAAATCTGCTTTATCCGCTAAAATTTGCTTACTTTCAAATATCTGCAATCTTCAGGAACAATAATGAACAGCATCCAAGTAAAAAAAGAATTCCCAGCAGCCCTTGATGATGTCTTCAATTTGATGTCCAAGCATGCCACCTATAATATTGCCTTCGCACCGATGCAGGTCGAACGAATCAAGGATTCTGCGGATGCTGAATATCCTGATGGACTCGGTTCAGTACGTGCAATGGGTATGGGGCCAGTGAAGCCGCTGAAAGAACAAATTACCTTGTTCGAGCCAAATAATCGCATCGAATATCAGATTATTAAAAATCCATTGATCAAGCATCATTTAGGCATTATTGAATTTGAAGCACTGGCTGATGACAAAACGTTAGTAACTTATACGATTGAATTGCAGGCACGTGCGCCTTTTGTGAGTAAATTAATCCTTGCACAGTTACAGGCAGCGATTAAACTAGGCCTGACAAAACTCGCAAAATCTGTTTAAACAACAACGGGAAAGCAATGACAGTTCAAATTATTACCATTGATGGTCCAAGTGGGTCTGGCAAGGGCACGTTAGCAGCGAAACTGGCTGCACATTATCAGTTTCACTTATTGGATTCTGGTGCTTTATACCGCCTTTTGGGTTTGTCATTGCATCACCATGATTTGCTGGATTCGCTAGACACGAAATTGCCAGAATGCGTACAAATCGCAACAAATTTAGATATCCAGTTTGTCAGTACCGACACCGGGGTGCAGGTGTGGCTGGATGGTGAAGATGTGTCCCAAACTATTCGAACTGAACGGGTAGGAGAGTTTGCTTCAAAAGTTGCAGCAATTCCTGAGCTTAGAACAGCGATGGTTTCACGTCAGCATGCCTTTGCACAGGCGCCTGGTCTGGTAGCAGACGGACGTGATATGGCGACAAGTATCTTCCCGAATGCTCAGGCAAAAATATATTTGACGGCCTCGGCTGAATCACGCGCGCAAAGACGTGTAAAGCAGTTGCAGGGCATGGGGCTGGATGTTAAAATAAGCGACATTTTAGCTAATATCATCGCTCGCGATAAACGAGATACGGAACGCGCTGTCGCTCCACTCAAGCCTGCGGATGATGCTTACATTATTGATAGTTCAGATTTGAATATCGATGAAGTATTCCAGCTGATGACCACTTATGTGGATCAGCAGTTAGCAAATTAACCCAATTTTATCAGCAAACGCATAGCTTGATCAGTTTTATATGGACTATGTAGATGCTTAATTAAACCGGCCTTGTCTGATCCAAGACCGCTGACTTTATCGGAAATATCATGACCGAATCTTTTGCAGCCCTCTTTGAAG
>DFCG01000062.1:21725-22190 GCA_002367455.1 Acinetobacter sp. UBA3060
CTACGGCGCATTCGTTGACCTTGGTGGTATTGATGGTCTTCTTCACATCACTGACATGGCTTGGAAACGCATCAAGCACCCTTCAGAAGTTGTTGAAGTTGGTCAAGAAGTTACTGTTAAAGTACTTAAATTCGATCGCGAACGTAACCGTGTTTCTCTAGGTCTTAAACAACTTGGCGAAGATCCATGGTTAGCGATCATGAACCGTTACCCTAAAGGTTCAATCGTTAAAGCGCGCGTAACTAACCTGACTGACTACGGTTGTTTCGCTGAAATCGCTGAAGGCGTTGAAGGTTTAGTACACGTTTCAGAAATGGATCACACTAACAAAAACATCCACCCATCTAAAGTTGTTCAGATTGGTGACGAAGTTGATGTTATGGTTCTTGAAGTTGATGAAGAACGTCGTCGTATTTCTCTTGGTATCAAACAAACTCGTGCTAACCCATGGGAAGAGTTTGCTAA
>DFCG01000062.1:22259-22644 GCA_002367455.1 Acinetobacter sp. UBA3060
GCTGAAGGCAACCGTATCAGCCTTGGCATCAAGCAAATGAACAACGATCCGTTCAATGACTTCCTTGCTGCTAACGAACGCGGTGCGTTGGTTAAAGGTACTGTAACTGCAGTTGATGCTAAAGGCGCGACTGTTAAGTTAGCTGACGAAGTTGAAGCGACTCTGAAAGCATCTGAAATCAACCGCGANNTGGGTAACTGTTGACACTGGCCTTAAATCTGAAGGCGTTGTTGACCGTGCTGAGTTCTTAAATGAACAGCGCGAACTTGAAGTTCAAGTTGGCGACACTGTAGACGTAGTTGTTGAAGCACTTGACAACGGTATGGGTCAAACAGTTCTTTCTCGCGAAAAAGCTAAACGCGCAGAAACTTGGACTAAACTTGAA
>DFCG01000062.1:22957-30526 GCA_002367455.1 Acinetobacter sp. UBA3060
CCCATGGGAAGAGTTTGCTAAAGACCACGACAAAGGCGAAAAAGTTTCTGGTACGATCAAATCTATCACTGACTTCGGTATCTTCATCGGTTTACCAGGCGGTATCGACGGTCTAGTTCACTTGTCTGATATTTCTTGGAACGAACAAGGCGAAGAAGCGATTCGTCGTTACAAGAAAGGCGACACTGTTGAAGCGGTTATCCTGTCTGTAGACGCTGAAGGCAACCGTATCAGCNNAACTTGTCTATCAAAGCGAAAGACGAAGCTGAAGAGAAAGAAGCAGTTGCTAACTTGAAAACAGCTCCTGCTGGTCAAGACAATGGTCCTAAGACGATTGGTGACCTGATCAAAGCTCAAATGGGCAACTAAGTAAGCGTTTGAATTGTATTGTTAATGTAAGTTAACTAATACTTTTTATACAAATACTGTAAACGGTAGCGTAGTATTTAATTATTGCGCTACCGTTTTGTATTTAAACAGGTTATTATCGGGAAATAGATCCCAAGTAGCTTGATAATTAAAGAGGTCGCAGATGACTACTGAAGCACTTAATAAGTCTGACTTAATAGAGCGTATTGCGTTAAAAAATCCGCATTTGGCTGAGCCTTTAGTGGAAGAAGCAGTTAAAATTATGATTGATCAAATGATAGAAGCATTATCAACTGACAATCGTATCGAGATTCGTGGATTTGGTAGTTTTGCATTGCATCACCGTGAACCGCGCGTAGGTCGTAACCCTAAAACTGGTAAATCAGTAGAAGTGGCTGCAAAAGCAGTTCCGCACTTTAAACCAGGCAAGGCACTTCGTGACGCTGTGAACGAGTCTGCACAAAAATAATTGTAAATATTTTGCGGGGTGTTCATGCGTTACGTTCTGGTCATTCTTTTATTGGTACTGTTTGGTTATTCATTAGCTTTGGTTTTGCAAAACGGTACCGAATTGTCAGTGGACTTGTTATTTACTCAAGTTCCCGCAATGCGCCTGGGATTATTACTTCTCCTCACGTTATCTTTAGGTGTCGTTTTGGGCCTGTTATTGGGCGTTCAGATCTTCCGGGTTTTTCAGACGAATTGGGAAATTAAACGACTGCGTAAAGACATTGAACATCTACGTAAGGA
The DNA here is from genome assembly GCA_002367455.1 of Acinetobacter sp. UBA3060. Classification (GTDB taxonomy): domain Bacteria; phylum Pseudomonadota; class Gammaproteobacteria; order Pseudomonadales; family Moraxellaceae; genus Acinetobacter. The sequence goes on from DFCG01000062.1 coordinate 24,077, forward strand.
ACAGTTGAATACAGCCAAGTTAATGGCCGCTGAAGCAGCAGCCCATACCCGGCATGAAAAAACTGTATTAGATATTACCAATGAAAATCAAAGCCCATTATAATGGGCTTATTTTTTGCCTATATGAAGGGGTAATCTCTTGAGTATCATCGTCGCACTAGATGCCAAAAGCCAATTTGATGCCTTAGCCATTGCAGAACAGTTAGATCCTGCCTTGTGTCGACTTAAAGTTGGTAAAGAGTTATTTACCCATGAAGGTCCAATTATTGTCAAAGCACTTCAAGATAGAGGCTTTGATGTATTTCTGGATCTGAAATTTCATGATATTCCAAATACAACAGCACAGGCAGTATGCGCGGCAGCAGATTTGGGTGTGTGGATGGTCAATGTGCATGCCTCAGGTGGCCGCAAGATGATGGAAACCTGTGTAGAGCGTTTGCAAGCGGGTAATTATAAAACTCAGTTGATTGCAGTGACTGTATTGACGTCAATGGGCCGTGAAGACTTGAAAGATATTGGTCTGGATATTGAGCCAAATGAGCATGTAAAACGTCTGGCACAACTGACAAAAGACAGTGGTCTAGATGGGGTGGTTTGCTCAGCTCAAGAAGCGAAAATGTTACGTGAAACGATTGGAAAAGACTTTGCATTAGTGACACCCGGCATTCGTCCAGAAGGGTCGAATGCAGATGACCAGAAACGTATTGTGACACCGAAACAGGCAATGCTAGATGGCTCAACACATCTGGTAATTGGTCGCCCGATTACCCAGTCTAAAAATATGCGTCAGACTTTGAAAGATATTTTGGCAACGCTTTAATACGGTTTGAATGACAAAAAGCCTTTCAGTCGAAAGGCTTTTTTTATATATTGAAAAAATGGTTATAAAATAAAAAGGAAAAATGATGACTTCATCTGAACCACAATTAGAAAAAGTACAGAATGACGTGATTCAAAATATTCAACAGGCAGAACAGCTTAAGCAACAAGAATAGCAACAACAGCAGGCAAGCTCAGCAGATCGGACAGCGGGGATCGATGTGGTCAGTTTGGCATCTGATGCCATCAGTCTTGCTTCGGATGTTATTGAAACAGTAGGCGATGCCTTAAGTGATATTGATTTAAGTTTTTAGTCAGCCCTCTCGGCCTACTTGCTTGTGCTTCGTTTTAAAATTCTGCTTTTAAACTGAATCAGGGAGGAGAGTTCCTCTTTATAAAAGAGGAATTTAGTGAGATTGAGAAAGTGATAAAGTAATTAAATCGCTGCCAGTACACTCACCATGACTGGTGCTAACAGTGACAAAATAAAACCACTGACCATGGCATGTGGAATAAAATCATGCCCACAGGCCTGTTTAACCATCGGTAGAGTCACATCCATCGCAGTTGCACCCGCTGCGGAAATGGCGGATCTTGGGTATCTCCAGCCCATACAATACATGAGTAAGATGGCAAAAATTTCTCTAAACAGGTCATTCATTAGCGCGATACTGCCGAGTTCTGCATTTCTGAGTTCTGTTACGACAACACCTGACATTGAGTAAAATCCATAGCCTTGTGACAGCATGATCAAATCTTTTAGACTGATGTCTGTATTCCAGAATGAATAAAGCATGACTGCAAATAATGAACCAAAAATACAACCAATCGGAACTAAGAGAATTTTAAAATTTAACCAGGAACGATCTAAAGGTGAATAAGCCAGATCCAGGCCAATCATGAACATAAATACCAGCAACAAATGCCAGGTGCTGATTTGCACGGATAGATCAAACAGATTCAAGCCCGCATGTAAACAATATCCACCTGCGAGAGCTAAAAAAGCATAGCTCATATTCAGCAAGGATTTAACTACCAGATCGAGAGATACCCGGCCTGAACTCGGAAGAAAACCTGCCCATTTAAATAGTAGGTAACAAAATGCAAAAGCGCCGAGTGAGGTTATAAAGGCAATACTAATTGACGTACTCAAAATCTGGAGAGGATGCTGTAATTCATCTACCAGTTGTGAAAATTCAAAGGCAATTGCAATCAATAAAACATAGCTAAAATAGGGCAATAGCTTGAAACAGATTTTAATAATCGAAATCGGAATTCGTTTTGCCATGGCAAAACCGAGTGCTAGACAGAATAGAAGCTGAAAGATAAGCCAAAGCGATTGCATAAGTTTAATGGATTGAAAAAATTACCTATAAATTATGCCACCGCTTGATGTCAGATGGTAAAAAGCTTTTAGGCGACTTTATTCAATAATCGATAATCTGCGGCATTTGGCTTTTTTGTTTTGAGCCAGTATTTCCAGGTATAAGTTGGCCATAAGGCAAAGTTCTTGCCGCCTTCCTGCTGATACCAGCTGACGCAGCCAGATTGCCACACAGTCTTTTCAAACATATGTTGCACCTGCTGATTAAATGCATCCTGTGCCTGGTCTTTGACCATGATGGCATCGCTTTGGGATTGATCGACCAGTTGCATCAATTGCAAAATATATTCAACTTGTGCCTCAATCATAAAAATGACAGAGTTGTGTGCCAATAGGGTATTTGGCCCCAGTAACTGAAACAGGTTTGGAAAGTCTTTCACGCAAATTCCATAATAGCTTTCAGCACCTTGTTTCCACATTTCATTCAGTTCTACGCCATCAAGCCCGGTACATTGAAAATTCTTCATATAGATACGTGGATCGGTAATGAATCCGGTGCCATAAATCAGACAGTCAATCGGCCGCTCTTTTCCATCTTGTGTAATGATACTGTGTTCAGTCAGTTCCTGAATCTTCTCGGTCACCAGTTCCACATTATGGCGGTTAAACGTCGGGAAGTATTTATTTGAAACCAGAATACGTTTGCAGCCCATGATGTAATCGGGAGTTAGTTTCTTGGCCAATTCAGGGTTTTTGACCTCATATTTAATGAATAGTTCTACCAGTTTTTGGGTGAATTTCATAATGCCCGGTTTGACAATCGGTACCACACGCGATTCATTTGACCAATACAGGCGGGCACGGTGTAGCTTTCTAAACCAGTCATATTTTTTAAAGAGTTTCTTTTCAAGATTCGGGTAGGCACGTTCATCCCGAGGAATGACCCAAGCCGCAGTACGTTGCATGACATACAGTTGTTTGCATTTCGGGGCAATTTCCGGAATATATTGAATGGCGCTGCCACCTATTCCAATCGATGCGACATTTTTGCCAGTCGGGTCATAAGTGTGATCCAATTGCGCAGAATGAAAGACTTTGCCTTGGAATTTCTCAATACCGAGAATATCTCGGATTTGCGGAATATGTAAAGGTCCGGAAGCGAATATAACAAACTGGGCTTCAAGGATACTTTGATCCTGTAGCTGTAATTGCCATAGACAGCGTTCTGCCTGGTAATGTGCTGCCAGTACTTCGGTATTTAAACGGCAAAAAGCACGCAGGTTATAATCGGTCACCAGATCCTGAATATAAGAAAATATCTCGGGTGCTTCCGCATAACGTTTGGACCAATTGCTTTTCGGTGCAAATGACAAGGAATATAAATGTGATTGCACATCACAGGCTGCTCCAGGGTAGTGATTGTCCCGCCAGGTTCCGCCAAAATCGCTACCTTTTTCAAGAATAATAAAATCATAAATACCATGCTGTTGTAAACGTATTGCCATGGCAATCCCTCCGCAACCAGCTCCAATAATGGCAACTTTAGTATGGGGATGGGAACGTGTAGCGGTGGCATAATCTAGCATCAGTAAATTCCTTACTTATTTTAATGTTGGATATTTATCGTAATTTGCTCCTTGATGATTAGATAGAAAATTGATCTAAACGGCAATAGCCGACACATTATTTTTATAGTACAACTAGAATAATCACATTGTATTTGTATGGTTATGAAACGTTCTGTTCTCAGTCTGATGTATTTGATTCAAGGAATGCGCAAGGCTGGCATGGAGGTCGATCAGAAACTGCAAAACATTGGGCTGCGTGTAGATGCCTTTGATCCAAGCTCGGTGATCCATCCGAGTCTGGAACATGATGTGCTTAAGGTGGTGGGACAGGAAATCCAACCTGAACAGGGATTATTGATTGGCCAGCATTATGCTTTGGCAGGTTATGGTCCCTTACTCATGTTGCTGGTGACCAGTCCTACGGTACGTGATGCATTGAATCAGGTGATCCGTTTTCAGCAGTTGACGCATTTGACCGGTCAGTTGGCCTTGCAGCAAAGCGAGCATCATAGCGCGCTNNTACAAATTGATGGGCTTATCCAAACCTGATTTGCGGATCGAGTTGCCATTTGCCTATCCAGAAGATCTGAATACCTTAAAGGTCTACCATGATTATTATGGAACACAGGTACAGTTTGATGCATCTCGGGCAGCATTCTGGTTTGATGAAGCAGTGCTGGATATTAAAATTCCCTCTGCGGATGCGGTGACTTTTGCCGTCTATGAAGCCAAATGTCTGGCTGAACTGGAACGCTTGCAACAGGATGAGCAGACGCCGACTGTGGTGCAGCGCGTGCAGGATTATCTGGAGATCCAAAGCGGCCTGATGCCGAGCATGGCTGAAACGGCACAGGCGCTGAATATCCCGGAACGAACCTTACGGCATCAGTTACAGCAGTGTGATACCAGTTATAAGCAGATTCGCGAAGAAATTATTAAAGATAAAGCTTTGCGACTGATTGAATACAAACAGTATTCGATTGAAATGATTGCAGAATTATTAGGCTATTCCGAGCCGGCTGCTTTTAACCATGCCTTTAAACGCTGGTTTGGGCAAAGTCCTCGGCAATATATAAAATAGCCTAAGCTTGTTTATGCCAAAGTGTTATAGCGTGTTGATTAAACTCCGCTATAATTAAATTGATCCCAAATAGTACGAAATTCTATGTCCGATTTTAATTCACAGCACAGCACCGCTTTTAATCCGATTTCTCCTGCAGAACGTTATGCGCAAGCGATCTCTTCAGGACAGTTTATGCCTGATGAAGCACAGGCAATGGCAGTACATGAACTGAATCGTGTTTGGCTGGAATTGATTCAGCGTTTTAAGGCATCGAAAAAAGCATTTCGCCGTTTTCGTCGTCAGACGTCTCCCAAAGGCGTGTATATGTGGGGCGGAGTAGGACGTGGCAAAACCTGGCTCATGGATCAATTTTACGATTCGATTCCGTTTCGCCGTAAAACCCGGATGCATTTTCATCATTTTATGCAGCATGTGCATCGTGAGTTAAACAAATTATCCGGACAGCGTAACCCGCTAGATATCGTGGCGGATCGGATTTATAAAGAAGCGGTCATCATCTGTTTTGATGAATTCTTTGTATCCAATGTGACGGATGCGATGATCTTGAGTGATCTGTTCCAGAAGCTGTTTGAACGCGGTATTACCTTGGTCGCGACTTCGAATATCGCACCGGACGGTTTATATAAAAACGGCATTCATCGTGACCGTTTTATGCCAACCATCGAACTGGTCAAGAAAAATTGTGTGGTCTTAAATGTTGATGCCGGAGTCGATTACCGTCTACGGGTTTTGAAACAGGCACAACTGTTTAAATTCCCGTTAACGCATGATCATAAAAACTGGATTGCACAGCGTTTTAGCGCTTTGACCCAGACTCAGACCTGTTCTGAAGAACCGATTATCATCAACAACCGTATTGTCGAAACCGTGTCACATACTGAAGATGTATTGTGGTGTGAATTTTCTGAGCTCTGTTTAAAACCACGTAGTCCGGCTGATTTTATTGAAATCGCCAATATTTATAATACGGTTTTGGTGAGTAATGTGCCGCACCTGACCGATTTTCTGAATGATGGAACACGCCGTTTTATTTATCTGGTCGATGAATTTTATGACCGCGGCGTCAAGTTACTCTTAACCTCGGAAGATAATATCGTGGATATTTATCAAGGTGAAAAACTGGCCTTTGAAATTGAACGGACCCGTTCCCGTTTGCTGGAAATGCAGTCGGATGAATACCTGAATTCTGAACATCGCCAGATTGAGAAAATCGCCTCCGTGAACGGAGAGTAAGAATAAAAGCGCTGGTTATTTACTGGCGCTTTTTTTATAAAAATAGGTACTTAAATTATCGACAAGCCTGATCAAACATGGCTTAATCTTGGTCTAAATATGATCGTGTATAACTAGAATGCATAATTTTTACTCGAAAATCTGAACTTAAGTCTAATTTCTACATTTCGAAAACTTTATACACTGTCATTAAGGTATTTAGCAGAATGATATCTATTTGCAACTGACAAAGATCAAATATGTTTATGAGGGTATTCATATTGGAAAAAATGCTCAGTATTTAGCAATGTGATAATACTATTCAGCTAGATTTTAATCGGTATACTAGAATCTCTTGTATAAAAAGTAGCAATATCAGGAAAGACAATGACTGCACGTATTCAAAAAGGCAAGTTAGCGATTGCTAAAGAACTTTACGATTT
>DFCG01000066.1:0-5932 GCA_002367455.1 Acinetobacter sp. UBA3060
GATCTGCTTTTTGATCAATTTATGTTATAAAGTTACATAAGTTTGATATCCACGTGGGTAAGACCTATGACTGATCACAGTTCACCTGAAAAATCTCCTTGGGGTTGGAAAGCACTTATCATCTTCTGTATTTTAGGTGGATTATTCATGCTTATTTTTTGGCTCGCGATAAGTAATGAACCAGATTACATGCCAAGCCAGCAAAATAAACAAACGACCCAGCAACACGCTTTTAAAAATGCACCGACGATGTCTCCAGAAGCCATTGCCAAAGCGCAAGCAGATCGTGAAGCACGTGAAGCTGCCAATACTGCTCATCCAGGTACGACAGCCGCTGAACACAATATGTCAGCTGAAGAACATGCCAATATGGATAATGCCGAGCACAGCTCAAATGCAGCACATGGCCACTGATCCAGATTCAGTCTATGCATAAAAAAGCGAGGTCAATGCCTCGCTTTTTCGTATTTGAATGGCTGAAAATTAAAGCTTTAAATACATATCAATATGCGGAATTCCACAATCCAGATATTCATCACCTTGAGCTTCAAATCCCAGCGCTTGATAGAAGCCAATGGCGTGCACTTGCGAAGACAGCTTGACCAACTTACGCTGCTCTGCACGCGCATAGTCAATCACGGCCTGCATCAAGCGCTGACCAACACCTAAACCGCGTGCTGTGGTTAGGACTGCAACCCGACCGATACTGTTATTTGACAATAAGCGTGCTGTAGCAATCGCCTGATCCTGCTGAAAAACAATGAAATGTACAGCAACCGCATCTTCAACATCCCACTCATCTTCAGCTGCAATATGCTGTTCTTGAATAAACACGGCTTCACGAATCGCTTTGGCATACACTGCCAAATCTTTCCAGCTGCCGGACACTATTTTAAGTTCTGGACTATTTAGCATTTAGAACCAATTCCCTTCTGATCCCACTGGTCATTAAGCAACAATTCCAGTGAATGTTTCTGGATCCCATACATCTCTTTTAAGGCCTGAATTTGTGCCAGAACCGACTGATCAGGTTGTTGATAGTCTTTACGTTTTGTCGCCAGAATCATTTTATTTTTACTGGTATGTTCCAGCGCCACAAATTCAAAAACTTTGGTTTCATAACCATAAGCTTTGAGTAGTAAAGCACGTATGGTATCAGTCAGCATTTCGGCCTGCTGCCCCGCATGAATACCGAACTGCAACATCGGACTCAGGACTTTCGGTGTTTGTAACTGTGGACGTAACTCCTTATGACAACACGGCGCGCACATGATCATCTGTGCATTCAGGCGAATCCCGCTATGAATCGCAAAATCTGTTGCTACATCACAGGCATGTAAGGCAATCATCACATCCAGACGTTCTGGCGCATAAGTACGCACATCGCCCTGAAAAAAGTCCAGCTGATCAAAACCGGATTGCTGCGCGACATTCTGGCAGAATTCAACCATTTTCGGATTAAGCTCTACCCCGGTGACATACGGCGTTTGACCATGTTTTTGCATATAGTCATATAAAGCACAGGTCAGATAGCCCTTACCCGAACCAAAATCCACCACGCGCAGGTCTTCGGCCTGTGGCTTAATCTGTGCCAATGCACCTGAGAAAATTTCCACAAACTTATTAATCTGCTTCCATTTGCGCGCCATGCTCGGAATGATTTGCGCTTTTTGATCGGTAATCCCGAGATGCTGGAGAAAGATACTGTCCTGATCGACAAAACGTTGTTTAATCCGGTCATGACCTTGTTCAACAGGCTTCGCCTGATTCATCGCTACTTTATGTTTACTACGTGTCAACATGGCTTTTTTCTTGTTTTTTTTCAGCTGTAATTCTTCATCGACGGTGATCAGATTGGCTTGTTTGCAACACGCCAGTAGTGAAGTAACCTGAAATAATGCTTCATCCAAAGGATAATTCTTGGTGACATCCTGCGTCTTGTAACGATACAGGCAGCTCAATACGCGCTGTTCATTTAATGTAATGACTCGCAAGGTCATTTTTTCTAAATCCTGCAGTTCACCTTTATACTGGCTTAAGATCAGGCGATCAAATTGATCCCTTTCAACAGCTTGCTGAAAGGTGTCCAAGAATTGCTGTTCCTGATCTGAGAGAGTTGCCAACGTTGACATAGATAAAACCTGAAATGAATTGCGCATCAAGTTTAAATCTTCTTAACCTAAAAGCAAAATTGAATTACTATACAAGTGTATATTTGAAGAAGAATGACAATCATGCAGAATGCTCCACTGGTTCCAGATTATGATCAAAATGAGGAACGGATTAACTATATTAGTCATGGCGTAGGTGCCGGGCTATCCATTGTTGCCGGTATTCTTTTGATTATTAAAGGGTCTTACCTAAGTACTGGACAATGGATAGGGCTTTGGGTTTACGCGCTGAGCATGATTGTGCTGTTTTCTGCTTCCATGCTTTACCATATGGCCACCACAGCAGACCGCCGTTATTTTTACAAAAAAGTCGATCATACCGCGATTTATTATTTAATTGCCGGAACCTATACCCCTTTTCTGTTAATCGCCATTCCAACCGCCAAAGCTCAGTATTTATTGATTGCACTCTGGGTGATTGCCCTTCTTGGTACACTTTTCAAGTTCGTTTTCATTCATCGTTTCCAGAAACTTTCTTTGGCGGCTTATCTGGCCATGGGCTGGCTGGCACTGCTGGTCATGGATGATATGCAGCAATATTTAAGTGCTCAATCTTTAACCTTTCTCATCATTGGTGGACTCGCTTATACCGTGGGTGCATTGTTTTACGCTTTAAAAAGAGTAAGATATACCCACGCTATCTGGCACATATTTGTATTGATAGGCGCAGGATCACATTTTCTGTCTATCTATCTTTACGTGATTTAATCATCTCCTTTTTCATTTCAGTGACCCTGAGCGAGTTGAAGCGAGAAGATTGCAGTTGTTTTTTTAAAAAATTACGCCTTTTTTAAAAAGATTACGCTTTTAAAACTAAGTTTTTTTATTTTTAGTAAGTGTAAGGTTTTCCATGGCGTCGTCTAATTCTGCTGCTCAGCCAGCACAAAATTCAAAATTTCGCGTTTTAACAGCAAGCTTGGTAGGCACCACAATCGAGTTCTTCGATTTTTATATTTATGCCACCGCTGCTGTCATTATTTTTCCGTATCTGTTCTTCCCTACCAGTACAGATCCGATGACCGCAACCATTCAGTCTCTTGCGACTTTTGCGATTGCCTTTATTGCCCGTCCGATTGGTGCAGCATTATTTGGTCATTTAGGTGACCGGATCGGACGAAAAGCCACCTTGGTTGCAGCTTTGCTGACTATGGGGATTTCAACCGTTGCGATTGGTCTATTGCCAACTTATGCGCAAATCGGAATTGCTGCGCCACTGTTACTTGCACTGTGCCGTTTAGGTCAGGGCTTGGGTCTGGGTGGTGAATGGTCAGGTGCGGTACTTCTTGCAACTGAAAATGCCCCGGAAGGCAAACGTGCCTGGTATGGCATGTTCCCGCAACTGGGTGCTCCGATCGGCTTTATTCTGGCAACAGGTTCTTTCCTGACGCTTGGCGCTTTCATGTCTGAAGCTGACTTTATGGCTTGGGGCTGGCGTATTCCGTTTATCTCAAGTGCCTTGTTGGTAATTGTCGGTTTATGGATCCGTTTAAAACTGCATGAAACGCCTGCTTTCCAGAAAGTGCTGGATAAACAAAAAGAAGTAAATGTTCCTTTTGTTCAAGTGTTCAAAAAGCACTCTCGCATGCTGGTTCTGGGTACGATTGCTGCAATCTGTACATTTGTTGTGTTCTACCTTACTACGGTATTTGCATTGCAATGGGGAACCAAACAACTCGGTTATTCCCGTGAAGAATTCCTGCAATTGCAGTTAGTTGCAACCCTGTGTTTTGCTGCATTCATCCCGCTTTCAGCAGTATTGGCAGAGAAATTTGGCCGTAAGACTACTTCCATTGCGGTATGTGTCATTTCTGCGATCTTCGGTATCTTCTTTGCAGATATGCTTGAATCTGGCAGCACCTTGGTAGTGTTCCTGTTCTTGTGTATTGGTCTGGCGATTATGGGCTTAACTTATGGGCCAATCGGTACTGTATTGTCTGAAATCTTCCCGACTTCAGTACGTTACACGGGTTCTGCATTGACCTTTAACTTGGCAGGCATTTTCGGCGCATCATTTGCACCGTTAATCGCAACCAAGCTGGCAACGGCCTATGGTTTGTCTGCAGTCGGTTATTACCTGACCGCAGCATCTATCCTGTCGCTTGTCGCGTTTTTACTGATTCGTGAAACCAAAAATGATGATGTAAACAATCAGATCTAAGATTTTAGATTGATTCAAAAGCCAGCACTCGATGCTGGCTTTTTTATGATTTCACAACAAAATTCGGCTACTTATCTTGTTAAATTTGCTCAACAATCAAATGAACTCAATTCAAAAAATGAGGCAAGGCCATGCAGGATCTTATCGAATACCTCTCGCAGGAGCAGTTGGTCAATATCATTATTTTGCTGGAAGATGATAAAAAATTAGAAGCTGTTCGCTATATCACCGAGAATACACCCTTGGATGAAGCTCAGGCGCTGCAAGTGATTGATGAAATTGTGCAGGAACATGATGTGGTCATGAAGCATGAGAGTACAGGTCCACGCTTTAGTGATGATGCCGGTGATATTGACCTGGTGACACCGCCAATGGAAATCCCCACCCATCCTAGCTTGAGTACACCGACAGAAGCTGAAATCACTGCGCAACAATTACGTGAAAATGTGCCAACCCGAAAAATCGAAAAGAAAATCTGGATGATGGCGGCCGTCGCGGTGGTGTTATTGATTCTGGTCTGGATCATCAGTTAACGCGGTACAGCACGTCGACTGAATTTAAATCAGTTCAATAATATCAATGGTAGGCGGCACCCGGAAACGGAAAGGCACGCCGACCAAGCCGGTACCGACAGTAACGAACACATCTGCATGTTCATGGCGGTACATGCCCTTTTTATGTCCCAAAATTGAAACCTTTTTCATGACGTAATTAGTTAGCCAAGGCAGCTCTACCTGTCCGCCATGAGTATGCCCGGACAGCATCAGAGGNNACCACCACCAAATCAGGTTGAATATGATTTAATTTGTGTACAATTTGTCGCAACTGCCGCTCATGACCTGAAAAAAGACCAATATGCAAATCTGCAATCAGGGCGATTTTCACCGGCTGCTTTAAACGTTTATCTGCATTAATCTGATATTGTGTCGTTTTCACTTGAATTAAATGCGGCTCGATAAAGCGTGCATAAGTCAAAACCCCACTAAGCAAAAATACAAAAATGGCTTCATGCAGTGAATAATAACCCGTCCATCCAGCATAAATACTGAAGAAAACCAAAGGGATTAATAAATAGGCAAGATAAAAAGCCAGCAAATGACCAAAAGCTTTAAAGGGATGAATGGTTTCGGTACGTGATTGGCTCGACCATGCCTGAGCCACAGCCCAGATGGCTAAAATCGCCATTCCCAGATAAAAATAAAACAGTACGGAATTCGAATCCCACATAAATTGGCCTTATTCAGTCGAGCAGCAGATTACTGGCTTTATATTTATCTTTTCATAGCTGGCAATTATACTCAATTCTAATTTTTCATTCTTCGACTTATATGGCCACTGCTCCCCGCGATCAAGTTCACCTTCAATCCTCAAGTTTTATACGCACTCATCGCTATAAAGCCGGCATTTTACTGAGCTGTAGCCTGGTTCTGGGTCTACCTGCATGTAGCACCTTACCCAAGCAAACCGAACAGCCAAGCCAGATGGCATTTGAAACGGATACCTCGCAAACCAGCCTGGCACAAATTGTTGAACCTTTACGTGATCAGAACATCGGGTTGACTGGTTATCGCGTGCTGTATGATCCGCTTGAAGCACTGGCTGC
>DFCG01000066.1:5953-11597 GCA_002367455.1 Acinetobacter sp. UBA3060
CGCATTAACCGCCGCATGCATAATAAAAGCTTTATTGCCGATAACCAGATTGCCTTGATTGGCGGGCGCAATATGAGTAACCAGTATTATAATGTCAGTGAAAGCTATCAGTTCTCTGATGTCGATGTGATGCTGGTCGGTGCGGCATCGGATGAAATCATTCATTCCTTCGATGAATACTGGAATGATGATTATGCCTATCCGGTGCAAGAGGTTGTGAATCCACGGCATCATGCTTTACGTTTTCCAAGCTTAAAACAACAGCTAGAAACCCATAGTCAGGAGCCAGCGACTCAAAATTATCTGGATCTGGCCAATCGTTCCAGAGCCTTTGACCAATGGCTGGAACAAAACATTCAGCTGGATTGGGTTGAAGCCGAAGTAGTCAAAGATCCACCGAGCAAAATCAAGGCCAAAGCCAAAACCGAAGAACATCTCAATTTCCAGTTATTACAGCGTCTGGAAAAACCTGAACAAAGTGTCGATATTGTCTCTGCCTATTTTGTTCCGGAAAAAATTGGTGCAGACCGTTTAAAGAAACTGGCGAATGAGAATATCAAGGTTCGCGTCCTGACCAACTCTTTTAAGGCCAACGACGTTGCCGTGGTGCATGCCTTTTATGCCAAATATCGTCAGGATCTATTGGAAAATGGGGTGCAGCTGTATGAGTTCTTGGCAGCGCCAGAAGCTAATCACCTAAATGCCAATACTGAGGAAATTTCGAAAAAAGCTAAAGTCAGCCTGAAAGGACTGAGCCGTTCCAGCCTGCATGCCAAACTGATGGCACTGGATCAAAAACAGGTGTTTATTGGTTCTTTTAACTTTGATCCGCGTTCAGCCTATTTGAATACTGAAATTGGCGTGTTGCTGAACAGTCCGTCTTTGGCACGTGCAGTACACGACACCATGGACAAAAATTTAAGCAAATATGCGTATAAACTGGTGCTGGATGCGAATCAGAACATTAACTGGAAAATCAAGAAAGCCAATGGTGACGTTCAAACGTTTACCAAAGAACCAAAAATGAAATGGTATCAGAAAGCTGGACTTAAACTGGTGTCGTGGCTGCCTATTGAAGGCTTTATGTAAGTTTGATTCTTTGAACAGCAATCCTAAAAAGTTTCTTATGGAATAATGGCGTCAATTAACGAGTTTAGAAAAAACTCCTTAATTATTTTCAGTGAACAACAGCATCTTTTCATTTTAAATTAAACGATTATAGTCTATATGCTACTTTTGTTTCGGCAAAAGTAGCCAAAACCATTTGTCACCCGCAAAACTCGTCCACTATGATCAACGATCAGATTCATCGCAAAAACAATCATTTTTTAATATCGTCCTGCCTCAGACAGTTGCGGGTGACGTTTCCACGTATCCTCTATAATCCATGTATAAAAAAATTAAAGTCGATCAATTTACAAACTAACTCGGATTATCTTATTGAGGCTTTTTTAATACCCGTGACTGAAGTTCAACCAAACCTGTCTGCATTTTTTCCTGAACCACACGGGTCAGGCTTTCAACCGTATGCCCTTCCGTGGCAATTGCAGGTAAAGCCACTAAATGTGCAATGACTTGCGGCATTTCCAGTACTTTTTTGACATGGGCAGCAAAACTGATGTCATTGACAAACGGTGCAACCATATCCAGTTCGCCCTGCTGATTCACATAACAAATCAGACAGATTTGTACAGGACGCTGCGCTTCAATCGCGGCGCCTAAAATCCGGCCATGTACTTTTTTGATGGCTCGTCCATCAGAAGTCGTCGCTTCAGGAAAGAACAGCACCGGAATATTCTGTTTGAGAAAATCGGTAATTTGTTCACGGATCCTGACGGAATCTCCTGAACCCCGTTTAATAAATAAGGTACCCCCACCCTTGGCCAATTTGCCTAGAATCGGCCAGTTCTCGATTTCTGCTTTCGCCAGAAAAAATACGCGCGCTCCGGAACCCAGAACAGCAATATCCAGCCAAGACACATGATTACTGACCCATAAGGCGGGTTCACGTGGAATCTCGCCATGCACCTGCACTTCGATATTGAATACTTTGCATAACTGACGGCAAAAATGTTGCACATAGCGGGTATTGGTCGGGTTATTCGGATTTTTATATAAGCCATGACGAAAAACCAAGTAAAACCCTTCACTAATGGTAGCCAATGAGGCAGTAATTTTCCGGCTATACAGAAAAAACTTGGCCAAGCCTTCGATATCTGGAGTCTGGTTTTGTACAGTTGAGTTCATAAAAACGTCATTAAATCCTAAGCGAGATACAGGGAATATCCACGAATTAAACTCATTCTATACTGTTCATTCGCAACTTGCATTGATAATAAAAATCGGCCAATAACATCTATATCTTCAATTTTAATTGGATTAAAAAATCATTCAAAATAAAGCTATCGAAATATTAGATTGAAAAGGATCGTAGCTATGTCAGATAAAACCCAGCCCGCGAACGACACACTACAACCTTTACAAGTGCTCAAATATATTTTGGGCGGCACCTTCATCTATGCAGTGGTACTGGTAACACTTGCACAACTGTTTATCAGCGCACTTTAAACCAAAGCCGCGCTAATTCAGTATCTGCTCAGCCCTTTTTCAACTACACTAAAGTTTTCAAGTGGAGATTGGCCTGAGTGGAATATTTACAACAACATCGAGGGAAAGAGTGCGTCATTCTGGTGAGTGTCAGCGTACAAATGCTGGATGACCTTGATGCTGAAGAGTTTCGTTTACTGGCCCAGTCTGCAGATGCTGAAATTCTGGAACATATTTATGCTCAGCGGGTGAAACCCGATGCCAAATTTTTTATCGGCTCCGGCAAGGCAGAAGAAATCGCTGAACGTGTTGAAGAGCTGGAGGCCAATCTGGTCATTTTTGACCATGCCCTAACCCCAGCCCAAGCCCGTAATCTGGAACAGGTGATTAAATGCCGCGTGGTCGATCGTACTGAACTGATTCTGGATATTTTTGCCCAGCGTGCCCGTACCTATGAAGGTAAGCTGCAAGTCGAACTGGCACAGCTGCAACATTTATCTTCACGTTTAATTCGTAGTCGTGGCAATCTCGACAGCCAGAAAGGCGGGATTGGTTTACGTGGTCCGGGTGAAACCCTGCTGGAAACAGACCGCCGTTTGCTGCGTATCCGTATGGGACAGCTCAAGGCACGCATTGATAAAGTCCGCCAGACCCGGATGCAAGGCCGTGTTGCTCGTCAAAAAGCGGCTGTGCCGACGGTATCTTTGGTGGGTTATACCAATGCTGGTAAGTCTACCCTGTTTAATTTACTCGCCAACAGCGATGTCTATGCAGCCGATCAGCTGTTTGCCACTTTGGACCCAACCTTACGGCGTCTGGAATGGGATGGAATCGGCAATCTGGTACTGGCCGATACGGTAGGTTTTGTCCGTAATCTTTCCCATTCACTGGTAGAATCCTTTAAGGCAACGCTGGAAGAAACCGTTGAAGCCACACTGTTACTGCATGTGATTGATTCAAGTAGCCCAGAGATGCTGGAACAGATTGAAGCCGTTGACAAAGTGCTGAAAGAAATTGGGGCCGATGTTCCCATCCTTCAGGTCTACAATAAAATTGACTGTAGCGGTGAAGAAGCCAAAATTATTTATCGACGCCCGGGCGAACCGGAACGGGTCTATGTCTCGGCACATAGTGGCGAAGGTATCGACCTGCTGCGTAAAGCGGTACATGAGTCCTTGATGGGGCAACTACAGTCCTTCGATTTAATCCTGAAACCTGCCTACGGCAAGCTGCGTAACCAGCTCTATGGTCTGAATGTGATTCAGTCTGAACATTATGATGATGAAGGCCAACTGCATCTGCACATTCGAATTGCGCCACAAAAACTGGAACAATTGATTAAACAGGCGCATTTACCCTTGGATGAAATTCTGGGCAAACAGGCGCAGCAGTTTCAACGTCCACTGGAAGCGTTTGAAATCCAGTCAAAGATCGAGTAAAACTTGATAAGTAAACTTATTAATATTAATGATTATAGCAATGAACTGGATAAAACGAATAGATTGGCCAGCATGGATCGGCACCCTGTTACTTATTATTGTCTTTCGGGAAGCTTCGGTTTGGTTAATGACCCAACTGAATCATCCTGAATTAGGCAATCTGGTCGGGTTATTGAGCCTTTTAATTGCGCTGTTTACCTGGCGCTACTTTGGCAAACTCCCCGCCCGCCTTGTGGATACCAATAACAAACTGATGAAGGAAAGCGCCTTTGCTTTCTTGCCTGTCAGTGCAGGTGCACTGATGATGCTGGTACATATGGGCCAGAAAATTCCGGCCTTTCTGTTCATTATGTTTTTCAGCACCCTGATTCCTTTATGGATTTACGCCAAAATGGCCAAGCGCTGGTTATAGGAGTTCCGCATGTTATCTATTTTGTATGGCTTTGCGGTTACGCTCAGCGCCTATCTGATTGCCAAACCCTGTAACCGGTTCATACCGCAAATTCCCGTCATCGTGTTCAGCATGTTCTTTGTACTGGTGATTTTATTTGTGCTGGGCATTCCCTATGAAAATTACATGGATGAAGTTAATCCNNAGTGCTGTCGCCTTGCCGATGGGACTGGCTTATCTGCTGCATATGTCCTCTGCAGATATTATGGCGTTTGCTACCCGCGCAGTGACCACTCCAATTGCGATTAATATTGCCACCTTGCTGGATGCACCCATCAGCATGGTCATTCTGATCGTGATTCTTTCTGGCGTGATTGGTGCAGCTTTTTCTCCATTTATTCTGAGACATATTAATGATGAACGTGCCTCCGGATTGGCTTTAGGACTGGCCGCACATGCCATCGGCACAGCTCAGGCCTGGCAGCGCGGCAGTGTTGCAGGTCGTTATGCTGCTTTTGGCATGGCGGTAAATGCGGTCTTTACCGCGATCTGGTTGCCAACTTTTATACTTTATTTGCAAAAAATGTGACTAGTGAATCAAATTAATCATTTGTTTTATGTGGTAATCGTTCTTACTATAGAGTAAGAACTCTAATCCAACCTAGGAACAGATATATGAATAAAGTTCAATTTTTTTCAACTTTACTTTTAGCCTCTTTCAGCCATCTGGCCTTGGCTTCCGATATTTCAGGAACATGGCGAAGTATTGACGACAAAACCGGTTCGCCTAAAGCATTCCTGGAAATTCGTGAGACGGCTTCCGGCGTCTATGCTGCCAAGATCACAAAAATCACCCCGCGTCCTGGATATACTCCGAAGGAAAATTGTGTGTCCTGTCCCGCACCTTATACCAATAAACCTATTCTTGGTCTGGATGTACTCACTGGCTTAAAGCACGTCGGCAATAACAGTTTTGCTCAAGGCAAGCTGCTTGATCCATTATCAGGGAATCTTTATAACACCAAAGCAAAATTAAGTGCTAATGGGAAACGTCTGATCCTACGCGGCTATATCGGCGTTTCAGCACTAGGCCGTAGTCAAACCTGGATTAAGCAGGATTAATTCCTGCTTAATTAAAAAAATGTGATGGAGTTATGCTTTAGTAGATAGAAACTTGCATTTTAATGCATTAGGTTGTATGAATATTAAACATATGCTTTTTTCATGCAATATAGATTATGAAAGTGTATTAACGTAGTTTGCATCA
>DFCG01000137.1:0-4847 GCA_002367455.1 Acinetobacter sp. UBA3060
GCCTATTTGCAACAGTGCCGGCTCCCCTTAGGGGCATAATTTGTTGAATCCTAGGTTACTATTAAAAAATCAGAAAAAATAGGAGTTTAGAGCTCCCATTTTTTGTTAGCTTTCTAAGTCCCTATGTTAATTTGAAGAATACTTCATCATAACGTCCGAATACAGCTATATTTTTTTGATTTCTACAATATCACTTGATTCAATGAGCGATTGGATATTATCAAATAAACTTTGAATATAATCAGACGCTATATGGATATCTAAATCCTCCCTGCTACGCCATTCTTCTAAGAAAAAATATCTACTCGAGTCATTTTCGCTAATATAAAGCTCATATTTCAAGCATCCTTCTTCGTTAAGTGTAGGCTCTATTACACTTTTTAAAAGCGCTTCTAACGTCTCTTTTTGATCTGACTTTGCCTTAAAGTTCGCAATTATTGAAATAGTCATTATTTCACCTTTAATTTGTTTAGAAGTTTTCTAGTACAATTTTGCCTTTTGACTTGCCTGATTCAAGCAACTTATGCGCCTTCTCCAAGTTTGCAGCGTTAATTTTGCCTAGATTTTGGTTGAGGGTACTTCTAATTTTTTGCTGGTCAACTAATTGGGCAACCTGTTGCAATAGATTACCTTGCTTTTCAATATCATCGGTTTCATACATTGAACGAGTGAACATTAACTCCCAATGGATAGAAATAGATTTAGTCTTAAACGGCATAATATCAAATGTTTGTGGATCATCGATCAATCCAAGCTTGCCTTGTGGTGCAATCAGAGAAACTATTTGCTGGATATATGTTTCTGTATGATTTGTAGAGAATACGTATTTTGGTTTTGCAATGCCTAGTGTCTCGATTTGTGCATTTAAATCTTTGCTATGATCAATGACATGGTCGGCACCNNGGTTTAAGACTGATAATTCGTTCATCGACTGCTTGAAACTCAGCATTACTACCATCTCGGGTTAAATCGCCAGCATACCAAACAGACTCTCCTACTTTAAACGAGGTAACTTTTGGGCCAACTTCGATAATTTCCCCAACGGCATCCCAACCTAAAATACGATTATTTGCTTCAGACGAATTTTTTCTCACTTTGGTATCAACTGGATTCACAGAGATTGCCTGAACTTTTACCAGTACATCACGCTCCTTAAGTGTAGGCTTCGCTTTTTCAATATCTACCAATGAATTTTTAAAATCATCATGATTATTTATAACATACGATACGGCTTTCATAGATTTGTCCACAACTTTAAAAAAAATAGAGTAAAAATGGAAGCGAAGTGCTCCCATTTTATGTTATTCAATAATTAAAACTCTTGGCTCGTTGGGCGCAAAACAATTTCATTAATATCTACATCCGCAGGCTGTTCAATTGCATAAGCAATTGCTCGAGCGACTGAGTCAGCTGGTATGGCTTGTCTGTAGAAATCAGTAACAAACTCTGAACTTTCTTTATGAGAAGAACCAAATTTTAGTTCTGACTCAACTGCACCAGGCTCAATAGTAGTCGTTCTAATTGTTCCCCCAACCTCATGACGAAGGCCTTCAGAGATGGCTCTTACAGCAAACTTAGTACCGCTATAAACAGTACCTCCCGGACTAAATACTTTTATCCCTGCAACAGATGCGAGATTAATAAAGTGTCCAAAGTTTTGTTTTTGGAAAACAGGTAGGGTAGCTGCTATACCATAAAGAACACCTTTAATATTAATGTCGATCATACGATCCCATTCATCAACTTTTAGCTCACTTAATGGTGCAATAGACATTAATCCAGCATTGTTTACCAATACATCGATTTGACCAAATGCGCTTAATGCCTTTTCAATAAGTGCTTGTACTTCATGTGGTTTGGTTATATCCATACCAATAAATTCAGCTTGACCACCTTCAGCACGAATGTCGTGAACAATAGCCTGTAATTTTTCAGTACGTCTAGCACCAAGTACAACCTTTGCACCTTTTTTAGCAAGTAAGCGAGCAGTAGCCTCACCTAAACCACTACTTGCACCAGTGATAACAATAACTTTATTTTCTATATTATTCATACAAGTAACCTTCAACCTATCTGTCAATCATATTTGATGGATTAAGTATTACAGCCTTGTTAGGTATAATAAATGAATAATATTATCTTTCAGAATTCCTATTTACGGAATAATTACCAGAACACAGGATTGGACATGCAGAACAAATTGGAAATGATGCGTATCTTTTGTGTCGCAGCAGAGTCTCGAAATTTTAAAGAGGCAGCAACTCAGCTGGGTATTTCCCCGCAGCTAGTGACACGGGCAATAAAAGAGCTAGAAGAGCAGCGCGGAGAGATTCTGTTCTACAGGAGTACTCGACAAATTAAAATTACCGCTGATGGTGAGCGTCTGGCAAAGCAAGCACGTTTTGCGGTGGGATCGATCGATGCTTTGTTTGTAAAAGACACCAAGGAAAAACGAGATGAAATGCGTGGGACTGTCCGTCTTACTGTGTCGTCTGTGTTAGGGCGCAAATTGGTAGTACCCGCACTAGCAGAATTTGCCACACGTTATCCAGATATTGTCGTGGATTGTGTGCTAACAGATTCACACTCGGATGTGATCGATGAGCGGATAGATATCGGGATCAGATTTGGATTTTTGCCGGACAATCGATATGTGGCAAGGGAATTGGCTAAAGTGAACTTTTATTCTGTGGGTACGCCAGAGTTAATTGATAAGGTTGGAATGCCTAAAAAAATTATTGATCTTGATAAATACCCTCTAACAGCACTAGTCGATCATAAAACAGGGCGTTACTGGCCATGGACATTCACCGAAAGTCGAAGCTTTACGCCATCAAATCCCCGTTTTATTACAGATGATCTTGAAGCTGAATTTCAAGCTATTCTCGCTGGAGTCGGATTCGGACACATGCCTGGATTTCTAGTTTTGCCGTGGCTTAGGAGTGGTAAGCTCATTCAGATACTTCATGAGGAAACCTCTCCCGTTTGGCGCCTGTATTTATATCGTCCACAGCGGGGCCCGACACCTTTGCGAATCCGAGCATTGTTTGATTACTTAGCGGAAGTGNNTAGAGTAACTACAATTTTTCCTATTTGCTGATTTGATTCAAGATAGCGCTGAGCGTCATGCATGTCCTCAAAGTTAAAGCAACGGTCGATCACTGGACGAAGATATCCTGCACCTATACTGCTAAGAATAAATCGTCTGGCTTGCTCCCTTAGAACAGGGTCATGCAGAACCTCAAGGAACAAAAAACCTCGCATGGTTAAGCTCTTGCGTAATGCAACTTTAAGCGGAAATGGTGTGATCTCAGGGCTAAGTGCACCATGCATAACCATCGTTCCTCCTACAGACATCGCTTTTGCAATCTGTTCAATATGAGGCCCTCCTACAGCATCGAAGGCGACATCAAGATGTTCTCCACCTAAACGTAATACAAGCGCCTCATACAAATCTGGTTCATCTTCAGTGGCTATAACATTTTTAACACCGAGATCCAGTAAACGTTGCTTTTTCTCTATCGTCTGTGTACTTGCAATGACCTTAGCTCCCGCTGCTTCAGCTATCTGTATCGCAGCTAGTCCTACGCTACTTGAAGCTGCTGTGATCAAGATCGTTTTTCCTTTCGAAACTCCACCAGCATGGATTACACCACCCCAAGCCGTCAAATACTGCATCCAGATTGAAGAAGCTTCTTCCCAGCTTAAACTATCGGGTTTGTGAACTAAAAAAGTTTCTGGAATCAGNNAGAACTATGCCTGCTCCCTCATATCCCAGACGAGAAGGAAATACTGCCTTTTGAATATAAGTACCACGCCGAAACATTACATCAGCCCGGTTGAGTCCGATCGTTTTCATCTGGATTAGAACTTCTCCTGCGGCTGGTAAAGCAACAGGAAGTGTTTCTAATGTCAGAACGTCTGTATCTCCAATACTATTGAAGCGCCAAGTCTTGGCCTGAAGTGCGTTAAATGACATCAATCACGACCTTAATATTGGCAGAGCGATCTTGAACAGCATCATGAGCCTCAATCGCTTGGTCTAGAGTAAAATGACGAGGATCAACAATAGGACGCAGTTTACCTTCCTCAACAAGACGAGTCGCGATCTTAAGGATATCACCATGATGAGCACGGCGATTGCCTGTTAACATCGGCATTAGGACGAATACGCCAGACACTGTGGCACACCGTAGAGATGAACTCGCTAAATTATGATTACCAAATGCAGCACAGCTGGTAATGTGGCCATAGTGAGTTGTCATGGAAAGTGAAGCTTCGAGTACTGGACCACCCACAGTGTCGTAAACAATGTTAAAACCTTGACCCTCAGGGCTTGCAGCAATAATGTCATCGGAAGATGCTGTTGTGTAATCGAGAGGTGTTGCACCGAGTTCTGAAATCAGTGATTGATCAGCTGTACGACCAGTCGCCCAAACATTTGCATCAAGTGATTTTGCAAGCTGAACAACCATATAACCAACGCCACCAGCACCACCCTGAACCAGTACAGTTTGCCCTGGTTGGACCTTCGCGTTATCCACTAAACCTTCCCAAGCGGTGAGGAACGTCAATGGTAGTACTGCTGCCTCGCGCATAGAGATATTCCGTGGCTTTAATGCGATCAGATCAGCATCTACGACAACATATTCTGCTAAAGATCCTTGAAGACCACGAACGCCACCAATCAGACCGTAAACTTCATCCCCGACGTTGAAGTCGGTGACACCTTCACCAACAGCAGTTACAACCCCAGCCATATCTGTTCCCAACACGGCAGGAAGCTCTGGCATAGCATATGGTGCTTCACCAAGACGAATTTTATAATCAATAGGGTTTACACCACT
>DFCG01000138.1:0-6050 GCA_002367455.1 Acinetobacter sp. UBA3060
AGCGGAAACGTTTGGATCGCCCCCTAGGTCTTTCGCCAGGAAACCAATTCGGCTGCCTTCCGCAGTAAAATCGGAACGTACAGAATCCGGTTCAGTAAAAGGTACTTTATTAATCTGGTTAATGGTACGGCCACGGGCTTCAGTAGTACTTTTGAAATCGACTGCACCATCAAAGCGGATCAAACCATAAACATCGACATTGTCAACCATTGAACTCAGGGTTTTAGAGTCTTGCGCTTTGGCTTCTTCCTGCTGGGTCTTTAGCGCGAGTTGCTCTGCTTTTTGTTGTTCTAGTTCTGCCTGGATTTGCTTTAACTGTGATTCTAAAAACTGCATCCGGTCTTCAGACGCTTCTGCTGAAAATGCCTGTGCAGAAGCAATACTGCATAATGTTGCTAAAACTAATTTTTTCATTTCTTAATCCCTGAAGAAACTTTTAATTCTGAATGAAAGGAAACCTTTCTATACGTATGGTCAATATTTGGAGAAAGAGGAAGGCAGCGATTTGACCTGCCTTCCGAAGTGGGGTTTATTCTGCTTTTTGCGGATCGTATAAACGGTCTTTAATAAACAGGGCAGGAATCAAACCGCATAGGAAGTATGCTGCACCCATTACCAACAGACCTGTACCNNAAGATTGCACCGATACGACCAATATTGAATGCACCACCCACCGCTGTACCACGAACACCAGTCGGGAAACTTTCGGTTAGATAGGTTGCATTGATGGCATATGGAATACCGTACAGGAAGCCGAAGATTAGCATCAGTACGCCAATGTTATCGGCATTATGCATATACACCACGACAGGGATAAACAGAGCCGTTCCCATGGTGCCGAAAGCAAATACAATACGGCGGCCAATTTTATCAGCAACATAACCTGCAATAATTTTGGCAAAAATCATGGTGACAAACGTACCCACCATATACAGTGCCATTTCTTTAAACTTAATGCCTAATTCAGCTTCAAGATAACTTGGCAACCAGTTACTTACACCGAAGTAACCAAATAACAGGAAACCGGAGCTGAAAGACCACAAGATGAACATCTTGCCATGAGTTTTATCTTTAAGAATGGTGATGTATGGATTACCTTTTTTGGTATCGTTATCCACAATCTGACCAGTTCTTTTCATTTCACGGACACGTTTCCATGATTCTGGCTCTGGCACCATAAAGTGCATCAGGATACCCAAAGCTAATGGAGCAATTGTGATCCAGTACAGCATACGCCAGCCGAACTCAGGAATAATCCAGCCTGAAATCATGGTAATCACCAATGAACCTAAAGTGAAACCAGTCATCAATGTTGCCAGTACAGTAGTACGGTATTTGGTCGGTACGTATTCTGACATCAGAGTATTACAGGCAATATATAAACAGCCTAAACCCAAGCAAGAAAGAGTACGTAAAATTGCAAATTCAGTATAAGACTGAGCAAAACCTGAGTAGGCTGACAAGATCGAGAAGGCGATGGTGGCCAGTACAATGACGCGGACACGTCCAAATTTGTCGCATGCCCATCCACCAATAAAGCCTCCGATCCCCATACCTAAAAGAGAATAACTTCCCAAGGCACCCGCCTGTACAGAAGTCAGGCCCCATTCAGCTTTCAGACTGGTCAGACTAAAAGCCAGAATCCCGATATCTGCACCGTCACAGAGCAAAATCAGAAAAGCAAAGATAAAAGCCGTCATCCAAAGACGTTTTGGTGCCTGTTTAATGGTATCCGTGGAGGAGACATCGGTTTTATTGTCTCCTGTTACGATGGTATCGCTTGTCATTCTTATATCCTCTATATATTCAAAGTAGCATTTCCTCTGCTACCGCTAAATCCATTTTTCTTCCTCACGGAAACATAGTTTTCCTGATTTAACAGACTCGCTCTGCACACAACAGCCGCTGCATTTATTATCAGGCTACATTCGATTTTTCATGCTTTACGCTAAATCAAAATCATCTCATTGCTGGAAAATTTGATTTCGTAAATTAACTTTAAGTTCAGCCTTATGGCGATTATTCATTTAAATGAATAATCAGATTGAGTTTAAAATACTTAATTCCGTATTGCGAAATCAATTAATCATAAAATAACCAGATGAACAAGAGTTTTTACTCTATTTTTAGTAAAAAATAACTTTTTTGCATTCTGGAGTTAAAAATCCTTGATTTATAGCTTGAGAAACCTTAGTTTTATATAAAATAAAATTTCGCTATACAAAATAAATGGAGTTTTTTAATGGAACAGGTCGTTCAAATAGAACAAATTTCAACTCATATAGCGATGGTTAAAATTCATCGACCAGAAGCGAAAAATGCCCTGAATACAGAAGTGCGTCAGAAACTTGCGGCGGCTTTTTTGCAACTGAATGACGATGAAAATATCCGTGCCATTATTCTTACCGGTGGTGAAACAGATTTCGCAGCAGGTGCCGATCTTAAAGAACTGGCCAATGCAGAAACCATTCAAATGATGCAGCGCCGGACTGAACGTTACTGGCAGGCGATTGCACAGTGTTCAAAACCGGTGATTGCAGCTGTAAACGGTTATGCACTTGGTGGTGGCTGTGAACTGGCGATGCATGCAGATATTATTATTGCCGGGAAAAGCGCCCAGTTTGGTCAGCCTGAAGTNNCAAATCAAGGAAGTGGCTTTACTGGCTGAAGATGTGCCGCTTAATGCCGGACTTACCCTGGAACGTAAGTCTTTCCAGATGCTGTTCTCATCCGAAGATCAAAAAGAAGGCATGCAGGCCTTTATTGAAAAACGTAAACCGAATTATCAGGGACGATAAGCATGAGTATTCAGATTCAGAAAATCGGCATTATTGGTGTAGGCACGATGGGTGCAGGTATTGCCCAGATCGCGATTCAGTCTGGTCATGATGTGGTGCTGTTTGATGCCAAAGAAGGGGCAGCCGAACAGGCACAGGATAAACTGGCCAAAACATTAAATACCTTGGCAGATAAAGGTAAATTCAGCCATGAAAAAGCCGATGAAGATATTGCTCATCTGTCGACTGCCCAGCAGCTAGAAGACCTGAAAGATTGTGACTTGATTGTTGAAGCGATTATTGAAAATCTGGAAATCAAGCAAAAACTGATGCAGCAACTGGAAGGTATCGTAAAACCGGAAGCGATTCTGGCATCCAATACATCTTCATTGTCGATCAGTGCAATCGCTGCCAACTGTAAGCAGCCAGAACGTGTGGCCGGTTATCACTTCTTTAATCCGGTACCACTGATGAAAGTGGTCGAAGTGATTGAAGGCTTCAATACCCGCGCTGATATTATTGAAGCATTAACCCAGCTCTCTACAAAAATGGGTCATCGTCCGGTCAAAGCTAAAGATACTCCAGGATTTATCATTAACCATGCCGGCCGTGCCTTTGGTAGCGAAGCCTATGCAATTTTGAATGAAAATGTCACACCATTTTATGATATTGACAGGATCTACCGTGACGGAATCGGTTTCAAAATGGGGCCGTTTGAATTAGGTGATCTGACCGGTATGGATGTCTCGCACCCGGTGAGTGAATCGATTTATCATCAGTATTATGAAGAAGCACGTTACCGTCCAAGCGTGATTACCCGTCAGCGTTTTATTGCCAAGCAGTTAGGTCGTAAAACCGGTAAAGGTTTCTATGATTACACTTCGGGTAGCAAAGAAGGTGATGTTGCTCCAGCATTGGTTGAAAAGTTAAGTCAATATCCATCAGTCTGGCTAGGCACCGAATATGACGAAGACCGTCAGGCACTTGAGCAATATCTGCAGCAGTTCAATATCCAGATTGAGCAAACTGAGACACCTTCAGCAGAGGCTTTAATCCTGATTGCCACTTATGGTGAAGATGCAACTTCAGCCGCTGTCCGTTATCAGCTGGCACCTCAGCAAGTGGTGTGTATCGATCTGCTATATGGTCTGAACAAACACCGTACCTTGATGCCAACTTTTGTCACCCAATCTGAGCTGGTAAAAGCAGCCCAATCGATTTTCAATCTGGATGGTGTGACCGCCAGTGTAATTCAGGAAAGCGTCGGCTTTGTGGCTCAACGTGCTTTGGCAATGATTGTGAATCTCGGCTGTGATATTGCCCAGCAAGGCGTTGCAACGGTGGAAGATATCAACATCGCGGTGAAATTAGGCCTTGGCTATCCATATGGTCCAATTGAATGGGGGGATGTGCTGGGAGCTGAAAAAATTCTAAAAATTCTGGATCGTATGACTGCGATTACCCGTGACCAGCGTTACCGTCCAAGTCCTTGGTTGCGCCGCCGCGTTCAGCTCGGTTTACCTCTTGTTCATACTACACATTAATTAAAAAGTTAAAGGAATAACACTCATGTTAAATGCTTATATTTATGATGGTTTACGTTCTCCAATCGGTCGCCATGCAGGAAGTCTGGCAAGCGTACGTCCAGATGATCTGGCAGCTACAGTCATTAAAAACCTGCTGGAAAAAACCGGTATCCCGGCAGCAGATGTAGAAGATGTAATCTTTGGTAGCACCAATCAGGCCGGTGAAGACAGCCGTAATGTGGCACGTTTTGCAGCGTTGTTAGCGGGTATGCCGGTAACAGTTCCAGGTCAGACGGTAAACCGTTTATGTGCATCAGGTCTCGGTGCTGTAATTGATTCAGCACGTGCTATTACTGCAGGTGAAGGCGAGCTGTATATTGCAGGTGGTGTAGAAAGTATGACGCGTGCACCGTTTGTAATGGGTAAAGCTGAAAGTGCATATTCACGTGATGCCAAAATCTATGACACTACGATTGGTACACGTTTCCCAAACCGTAAATTCACCGACCAGTTTGGCGCGCACAGCATGCCAGAAACAGGTGATAACGTTGCTGAAGAGTTTGGTATTACGCGTGAACAGGCAGATACTTTTGCTGCTGCATCACAAGCGAAATATCAAGCTGCAAAAGAAGCAGGTTTCTTTGACGGTGAAATTACCCCGATTGAAGTTTCACAAGGACGTAAATTACCGCCTAAATTAGTGACTGAAGATGAACATCCGCGTGCTTCTTCAACATTTGAAGCTTTATCCAAGTTAAAACCGCTATTTGAAGGTGGTGTAGTAACAGCAGGTAATGCATCAGGTATCAATGACGGCGCTGCAGCACTGATTATCGGCAGTGAAAAAGTGCAGGAACAGTATGGCTTAAAACCTTTAGCTCGTATTCTGTCTTCTGCAGCCGCTGGCATTGAGCCACGCATCATGGGAGCAGGCCCAATTGAAGCGATTAAAAAGGCAGTACAGCGTGCGGGTTTGACGCTAGACGATATGGATATCATCGAGATTAATGAAGCCTTTGCCAGTCAGGTATTATCTTGCCTGAAAGGTCTGGATGTCGCTTTGGATGATCCGCGTGTTAATCCAAATGGTGGTGCGATTGCCATTGGTCATCCACTGGGCTGTTCGGGTGCGCGTTTGGCTTTAACCGTTCCACGTCAGTTACAGCGTACCGGTAAAAAATATGCCGTGATCAGTCTGTGTATCGGTCTGGGTCAAGGCCTGGCGATGGTGATTGAAAACCCTGAAGCTGCATAACAGCTTAAGTAATCGCCTTAATGCCATGTATTTATGAGATGCATGGCATTTTTTATTGGGATTTTTTCAAAATAAAAAAATCCCTGCACATACAGGGATTGATTACATCAGTGTAATGATTTACTTACGGGCAGTGACTAATAAAGTCGCTGAACCAAAAGCATAAACTTTACCTTCTTTATCGATAATTCGGCCTTCTGAGGTCAGTACATTACGCCCGATCCGGATGACTTCACCAATAGCTGTATAGGTTTCGCCGCTTTTCATCGCTTTCAGCATTTTTACATTCAGGTCGATGGTCGAAAAACTGACACCTGCATCTACTGTCGTATGCACGGCAGCGCCAGTGGCACTATCTAGAACCGTCGCACAAAAGCCGCCATGAATTCCACCCTGTAAATTGTAATGGCGCTGATCAGGACGCACCTCATATTCCACATAGTTTTCGCGCACCAAGGTCAGACGCATGGGAATAATTTCACTCATGGCTGA
>DFCG01000138.1:6098-6323 GCA_002367455.1 Acinetobacter sp. UBA3060
GATGACAATAAAAAATCTCGTCACAGATGCTGAATGGCAGGCACGTTGTGAACTCGCAGCACTTTATCGCATTATCGCGCATTACCGGATGACGGATCTGATCGATACTCACATCAGTTTAAGAGTCCCTGATCAACCTGACTGTTTTCTGATTAATCAGTATGGTGTCGCTTTTGAAAAAATGTGTGCTTCAACGCTGGTGAAGATTAATCATGAAGGGCAGGT
>DFCG01000165.1:0-3842 GCA_002367455.1 Acinetobacter sp. UBA3060
TGGTCATTGCACAACGGTTGGCACGTCGTTTGTGTTCACAATGAAAGAAACCTGCCGATATTCCGAAACAAAGCTTACTGGAGATGGGTTTTACCGAAACCGACTTGCAGCAACCTGAGTTCCAAATTTATGAACCGGTGGGCTGCAATGAATGTCGTGAAGGCTATAAGGGTCGTGTGGGTATTTATGAAGTCATGAAAGTAACACCCGAAATTTCCAGAATTATTATGGAGGACGGCAATGCACTTGAAATTGCCGATGCTTCCGCACGTGCAGGTTTTAACAATTTACGCCGGTCAGGTTTAGTCAAGGTGATGCAGGGGGTGACTTCTTTACAGGAAGTCAATCGTGTCACCAGCGAATGATCGGGCGCTGATCTAAAATAAGGATAAAGGTATGCCAGCAGTAAAGAAAGGCCAGATGATGCCGATCTTCAGCTATGAAGGAATTGATCGTAAAGGGGCAAAGATCAAGGGGGAATTGCCAGCAAAAAATATGGCTCTGGCCAAGGTCACCCTTCGGAAACAAGGCATCAGCATCAAGACCATTCGGGAAAAGAAAAAAAATATCCTTGAAGGCTTGATGAAGAAAAAAGTCTCAACACTGGATATTACAATTTTTACCCGACAGTTGGCGACCATGATGAAAGCCGGGGTACCACTGGTACAAGGCTTTGAGATTGTCGCAGAAGGTCTGGAAAATCCATCCATGCGTGAAGTTGTATTGGGAATTAAAGGTGAAGTCGAGGGGGGTAACACTTTCGCTGGAGCACTGCGTAAATATCCACAGTATTTTGATAATTTATTTTGCTCTTTAGTTGAATCAGGCGAGCAGTCGGGTGCCCTTGAAACCATGCTTGATCGTGTTGCGATTTACAAAGAAAAAAGTGAATTGCTCAAGCAAAAAATCAAAAAGGCCATGAAATATCCAGCTACAGTTGTTGTGGTCGCTCTGATTGTTACCATTATCTTGATGGTCAAAGTGGTCCCGGTTTTCCAGGATTTATTCTCTTCATTTGGCGCCGACCTGCCCGCTTTTACCAAGATGGTGGTCAATATGTCGGACTGGATGCAAAAATATTGGTTCCTGCTGATTATTGCCATTGGAGCCATCATTACCGCTTTTCTTGAAGCCAAAAAACGCAGCAAGAAATTCCGCGATTTTCTGGATAAAGCCGCACTAAAAGCACCGATTTTTGGGGATTTGGTATATAAAGCGATTATTGCCCGCTATAGCCGTACCCTCGCCACGACTTTCGCAGCAGGTGTTCCCTTGATTGATGCACTGGAATCCACTGCCGGCGCTACCAATAACGTCGTGTATGAAGATGCCGTGATGAAAATCCGTGAAGATGTCGCCACAGGTCAACAACTACAGTTTGCCATGCGCGTGACCAACAAATTCCCATCCATGGCAGTACAAATGGTCGCGATTGGTGAAGAATCTGGTGCGTTAGATGCCATGCTGGACAAAGTAGCCACGCATTATGAAAACGAAGTGGATAATGCGGTAGATGGCTTAACCTCGATGATGGAACCGCTTATTATGGCTGTTCTCGGTGTGCTTGTCGGTGGGCTGGTGATCGCCATGTACCTTCCAATCTTCCAAATGGGTTCTGTGGTTTAATGCAAGATCTTATTCAATATTTTATTCAAAACCCAACGGCGTTGTATATCGCAGTTGGGCTTTTTAGTTTATGTATCGGCAGCTTCCTGAATGTAGTGATCTACCGTACTCCCAAGATGATGGAACAGGAATGGCGTACCGATTGCCAGATGTTCCTGCATCCGGAACAGCCGGTGATTGATGAANNTTTGGCCTGATCCTGACTTATGTGCTGATTGCGCTAACCTTTATTGATTTCGACACCCAGCTATTGCCTGACCGTTATACCCTGCCTCTGGCCGCGCTAGGTTTGGGGGTAAATAGTTATGCACTCTATGCCTCCCCAAGCTCTGCCATCTGGGGGTATATCATTGGTTTTCTGTGTCTATGGATAGTGTATTACCTGTTTAAAATCATCACCGGTAAAGAAGGCATGGGTTATGGCGATTTTAAATTGCTAGCCGCTTTGGGTGCCTGGATGGGTCCATTATTACTGCCTTTAATTGTGCTGCTGTCTTCCCTGATAGGTGCGATTATCGGGATTATCCTGCTGAAAGTTCGTAAGGAAAATCAGCCTTTTGCCTTTGGTCCCTATATTGCCATTGCCGGCTGGATTGCTTTTCTTTGGGGTGAACAAATTATGAAAGTGTATTTAGGTCAATAAATTGAAATTTATACTCGGATTAACCGGCGGGATTGGCAGTGGCAAGTCTGCTGCCAGTCAGTGGTTTGAAGCACAAGGGATCACGGTAGTCGATGCCGATGTGGTAGCGCGTGAAGTGGTCGAAATTGGGCAGCCTGCACTTACCCAGATCGAGCAGGCTTTTGGCGATTGGGTACTGCTTGCCGATGGCTCACTGAATCGTCGTGCCTTGCGTGAATATATCTTCCAGTCTCCTGAAGCACGCAAGACCCTGGAAAGTATTACCCATCCGGCAATTCGCACTTCCATTATCCAGCAACTACATGCTGCGCAAAGTCCCTATGCCATTCTGGTTTCACCACTTTTATTTGAAACCAATCAGCACGAACTCACTCAGCATACCTTACTGATTGATGCCACCATCGAACTGCAAATTGAGCGGGCCTCACAACGTGATGGCCAGAATATCGAACAAATTCGCAATATCATTGCCGCCCAAATGTCCCGCGAACAAAAGCAGACCATGGCCGATGATATTGTCCTAAATGATGGTCATCTGGATCATCTCTATGCTCATCTCAGACCATTACATCAAAAATATTTAAACATGGCAGCCAGCTGAAGCATAAAAAAAGCAGTCTGATTAAGACTGCTTTTTTTGTTCTGCTAATTTTCGGCTCAGACTGTCCTGATGCTGTAACCAGCGCCACGGCTGTAAGGCTCCGACTGCCATACCCATCAGGCCACACACCATGGCCAGACTTAAAGTTTCATTTAATAAAGGTACAGCCAGAATTGCCGCAATAAAAGGTGCAAGATTGGTAATACTGCCTGCCTTAAATGCACCAAGACGCTTAATGGCTTCTACATAGCTTAAAGTGGCAATAATCACCACAAATATGCCGTGAAAAATGGTCTGAAACAGTAAATGCTTGGGTTCAGGCACACTCAAATTTTTCGGTAAAAATAGCAGATAAATCGGCACATATATCACTGCCGACCAGATCGCGACACCACACATTGCCTGCCATGCAGTTAGCTGATATTTACGCAATAAAACAGTAAAAATCGCCCAAAGTATGGCACTGATAAAAAACAGTCCGTCCCCTGCCCCAAAGGCCACACCAGTTTCCCGATACATCAGCATACTCATGAGGCACAGTACTACGATCATAATGATCAGGCTGGCCCAGGTATGTTTATCAAAAGCCTGTCCCATCAGAAAAAAAGCCATGATCGCGGTACAGATCGGAATACAGCCATTCAAGAAAATTGCAGCATGGGCGGTAGGTGCGTAGTGAAAAGCACTATAGGCAAACAGGCAATAAATCACCCCGCCAATCATCGCTAAAATAAAAGGCTCTTTTTTCAGTAAAAAAGCGGCCTCTTTACGATAAAGCAAGATCGGCATCAGAATCAGGAAGGCCAGAGAAAAACGCAAGGCCACGATATCCCAGGCACTGATCTGCCAAAGCGCATTCAGGCGGGCCGTTAAGGTAAAACCGCCCCAGATGCACATGGTAACAACTAAAAAAACATAGCCTTGGGTACGGTCTGACAATGCCATCATCAATTAAAGGTTACGCTGACGGCA
>DFCG01000183.1:0-299 GCA_002367455.1 Acinetobacter sp. UBA3060
GGTTATTTGCTGGTTGCCATCGTCAGTTCACGTAATACGGATTTCTTACAAGTTCAAGGTTTCGCGACTTTTGAAAGTGTAAACGTCTACGTGATTACTTATGTATTAACCACGATCGGTGCGTTCGGTGTTGTTACGCTAATGTCTAGTCCGTATAACAATACGGATGAAGCGGGTAGTCTGGCTGAATACCGTGGTCTGTTCTGGCGCCGTCCAGTATTGACTGCTGTATTGACAGTGATGATGCTGTCTCTTGCAGGTATTCCTTTAACTGCCGGCTTTATCGGTAAGTTCCTGGT
>DFCG01000183.1:344-983 GCA_002367455.1 Acinetobacter sp. UBA3060
GGTATCATGGTACTTCTTGCTGCGCTTGCGGTACTTGTGATTGGTGTCTACCCAGATCCGATGATTGCAGTATCTAAATATGCATTCTTTGCCATGTCACCTGAATTGCAACAGTTCATTTTCACTTTGGTTCAAAGTGGTTTTAACTAATATCTGTAAAGATTGACGTTATTACAAAAAAGCCTCCATGATTGGGGGCTTTTTTATTTATACAAATCAATAAAAGCCTTTATAATAGCGGAAATTTATCTTTAACCTTTTAGGTGTTCTCCCGTGGCAATCCATGAAATCCGTCATCCACTCATTCGACATAAGCTTGGTTTACTCCGTCGTGCAGATATTAGTACCAAAAATTTCCGTGAGTTAGCTCAAGAAGTGACCATGCTTCTAACTTATGAAGCAACTAAAGACCTGCCAATGGTTGAACATGACATTGATGGCTGGAATGGTGCTGTTACAGTTGACCGTATCGCGGGTAAAAAAATCACGGTTGTGCCAATTTTACGTGCCGGTATTGGAATGCTTGACGGTTTCCTGAACCTGATTCCAAGTGCAAAAGTATCGGTACTTGGTTTAGAGCGTGATGAAGAAACTCTGGAAGCACGTACCTATTATAAAAAACTGGTTCCAGATGTACAA
>DFCG01000183.1:993-3745 GCA_002367455.1 Acinetobacter sp. UBA3060
GCTTCTATCGATAATGGCTTAAATGAAAATGGTTATATCGTTCCAGGTCTTGGCGATGCTGGCGATAAAATCTTTGGTTCAGTTCAAAAAGACTAATTTTTGAATATGATGAAAAAAGGGGCTACTACAGCCTCTTTTTTATATAATGTAGACAGGGCATTTTCAGGATAGGACAATAGCATGAAAGATGAATTGTATCAGGGCAAAATCAAACAGTATGACCCTGCCAAAGGTTTCGGTTTTATTGGCTGCGCTGAGGGAGATGTATTCTTCCATATTTCAGACTTCCCTGCGGCAGAAGGCGAGCCAAAACGTAATGAACGCGTAAAATTTAATGTTGTTGAAAATGGCGATAAGTACAAAGCGATTAAGATTGAACGTGTCGAAGACAACTCAAAGAAAGCTAAAAAAACCAAAGTGGCGACACACAATAAATCAATTACATCGGCATTGTTAAANNCACATAAAAAATCCACCAAACAGCAACAATGCTGAACATTTCCGTTGGCTTAGAATACAAATTAAATGAATTCTATAGAGAAAAGTGTCATGTTTACGGATGGAAAAATTAAAACTTACGATTCCGAACGTGGTATGGGTACTTTGGAGTTGATAGGAGAAGCTCAAGATTTAAGTTTCGAGTTACAGGATTTACCTTCGCCTGAAATTGAACCACAAATTGGAGAGCGGCTTAAATTTAGAATCATTCCCCAACAAGGCAGCATGAAATTAGACAACATGGTACGTCTGGATATTAAAGTGCAGGATGAATTTGTGCCAGAAGTCGTCGCCTTACAATCCTTGGCACCCACAGTCGGTGTTCCTGTACGTAATTCACTTTTCTTTAGTCCGACCCTATGGCTGGCATTGGCATCAGCTGTTGGTTTTATGATTTTTGGCGAAGTATAAATAAAAACAGAAATTTTATTTTTTTACTTTTAACTAGGGATCTATTCTTCCGCCATAAGATGCACTTCTAGTTTTTATGTTTCTACTTTAGAGAATTTTACAAAAGATTTTCAGTCTCTTTTTGATTACAATCATAAAAAATATTAAAGATAAGAGCGAATTATGTTTCAAGAGGGGAAAATCAAAACCTATAACGAAGATCGTGGTTTTGGTTTTATTCAGATCGAAGGGCAATCCAAAGATTTATTTTTCCATGTCAAAGACTTTCCCAATAAAAATATTCCGCCAAAAATGGGGGAAAAATTAAAGTTTTTGATTGTGGAAGATAATGGAAAGTTTAAGGCAAACCATATTATTCGCTTGGATATTAAGCAAGAAGTTCCTGTTACACAAAACAATGATCTACATGGAGATACTGAAACCAGAGCTTCTCTACGTTATGAAAAGAAAAAATCATCAACTACATCAAAAATAATCACAATATCAGGACTGGTGATTATGGTGATTCTTGCTGTTCTTGTTTATAACAAATACCAAAGCTACCAAGTTCAAAAACAGCAAAAGCTGGAAGGACTGATGGTAGAGCAGCAACGAATTGTCGCTGAACAGCGAGCAGCGCAAGGTGATCTACCTATGCAAGGATTATCTGAGCAGGGCAGGAAGAACCTGGAAAATCAAGGCACTGAGTTAAGAAGCCAAAGTAACCCAGTTAATTCGAAAACTTCAGAAACGACTTCGCCATCTGTATCTCAATTTAAATGCGATGGTCGAGAACACTGTAGTCAGATGGGTTCTTATGAGGAAGCATTATTTTTCATTCGTAACTGTCCAAATACTAAAATGGATGGTGACGGCGATGGGATACCATGTGAAAGTCAGTTTTGATGAATCCTAAAAAAAGCACCTGAAGGTGCTTCTAATATTTTAGCTTTCACAAAAATTCATAAAGGCTCTCAGACCTGGACCCTGATATTTCTGGCGATGTACCAGCATGAACAGCGGACGAGTCAGCGACCAGAATGGTGTATCCAGAATTACCAGTTGACCTTTTTCACGTAAAGGCTCAATCGCAAGTTTGGAAATGCAGGACATACCAATTCCGCCCGCTACAATTTTTAAAATCGCTTCATTATGACCGAGTGTTAGACGGATATTGGCATCTGGTACATCTTTCAAGATGGCATTGTCAAACACCTCACGGGTACCTGAACCTTCTTCACGCAAAATCCATTCTACAGATTTGAAATCTTCAGCGGTTAGTTCACGGTTCAATTGCGCAAGAGGGTGGTCTGGCGCACAGCACACAGCCAGCTCATCATCACGCCAATGGATACATTGGAGCTGTGGCAAATGACATGAACCTTCAATTAAGGCAAGATCCAGCTGGAACTGATTCACCGCTTCAATCATTTGACGGGTATTACCGACTTGAAGCTGTAAATGTGCTTGCGGCTTGATTTTCAAGAAATCGGCCATCAGGTCAGGAATCAGGTAATCTGAAATCGTCAGGGTTGCACCCAAACGTAAATCGATACTTTGAAGCTCACCTTTAGCGACTTGTTCAAAAGATTCACAACGACCTAAAATTTCCAGGGCTTGAGGGAGAAGAAAGCGCCCTAGGTCATTTAGCTGTAAACGTTTGCCTAGACGGTCAAATAGTGGAGCACCCAGACCATCTTCCAGATCTGCTAAAGCCATACTAGCCGCACTTTGTGTAAGCTTGACGGCATCGCTAGCCTTCGTTACGGTACCCTCTTGTGCCACTGCTACAAAAACAGCCAATTGGCGTAAAGTCATGCGCATGAGTAGAGCCTTAACATTTAAAAAATATTAATAAATTATG
>DFCG01000012.1:0-4645 GCA_002367455.1 Acinetobacter sp. UBA3060
TCAACGAGCCGACTATTCCCCATAGCGACTATATATTGATCAGAAGCAATAAACTCCAACATCGCTTGTAAATAGCTCACTCTGCACAGTTGTGAATACATGGAGAGTACAACCAGCAAACGTCCTATTTCAATATCACAATTTTGATGTTCAGGTAAATGTTCTAAATCCTTCTGAATAAGATCAAGTAAGTTTTGTTCAGTATAACTCCATGTACTAAAACTATTTTCAGATGTCAGCCACGTACGATTAGCTTTTTGAGGAAGTTGAACGAATAAAGGAATTTTAGTTTTATCGCGAATATAAGCACAATATGCCTTTATGGCTTCTGGCAAATCAATGTTTGTATTTTTAGCTAAATGGGAAGCTAATACATGTCCAAGCTCTAAAGCTACTTGTGGCTCAGGATTTTCCTCAAAAATCAACGGACAATAGGACTCATACTCTGAGTTTTTCAGCCATTCTTTTACATCATTCTCTGAATATTGTATTCTCAGCTTCGTCTCTACTTGAGCTGTTTTAGTCTCTTGGGTTAAAACAAATGTTGGAATATGCTTGATTTTAAAAAAATCAAAACCTTCAAGACATTCGAAACCTAATTGTTTTTGCAAGTTTTCTTGTACATCAAGCCACTGTTGTTGAAAAGCTGATACAGGAAATACAGATAACATATCCCATGGATGACGACCCCGTATCCAGTGCCCAAGTCCAGCGTCCTTGAACCGTCCAGGTAACTGATTATAATCAGAGCGAACCAACTTCCGTGCCCAATTTCTAACTAAACCTTCAATCTGATGAGGAGCACAAAGTTGCACAGCATAAGATGATAAATCAACACGTGGTTCAATTTGCTCCCCTAGCATTCCCATCAAACCACGTAAACCTTGAATCTGTTTGATCAACGCTTGCGTCAATGGCACATAACGATCGGTTGATTCATCTTGATGATGTTTATCTTGAATCAATGCCCAGCCTTGCTGACTGATCCACTTTGGAAAGGGCTGCTTAATTCCTCGTCCTGCAGTTGCAAGATTCATCCATAATGCTGTATACAACGTCAAGCTATCAAAGAGCACCTGCCAATTTTTATGTTCAGAAGCCTGATTTATTCTCTTTTTTATTCGTGTAATTTCATTTTGTATTTCAACAATCTTTATTCCAATTGGGCTACCCACACGCTTATTGGAAGAGTATATATATTCAGGAATATTAATTTTTATCGTTCTTAAACAAGCAGCCCAGAGTTGCTCAAGTTGCCTCTGTTCAAAAGAGGCATAATGAATCAAGTTATCATAATTTCGACCTGATGCATTAGTCACTGCTTTAACGACAGCTAAATCACCTTGGCTATGATCATATAACAACCGTGGAAGAATATCTCGAATGCTTTTGAGGCTGATTTCTAGCTCTTTAGGTACACGGTTAATCAGTTCACTCACGTCACGTTCAACTGCCATATGATGTCTTGTAATCCCAAGATTTTTGACTTGACTCACTAAATCATTGAGTTCAATCGGTAAAACCAAATGTAATTCATTGGTCCATGGCACATGAAATTTAGAATCTTCTGGTTTTTTTTTGAGTGTCGGTGTCCCTGCAAACACACTTAATACATACGCAGATAAAGTATGATCATACTGAATAGCAATATTATTCTGATCTGCATTTTGACTAAAACGAGGCGCTGTTAATTCACTCACCGAACGTCCTGTGAGTAAACTTAATATTAAAGCTAATTTTGCGCGTAAAATTAAGCTGGTATCAGTATGAGATGGTTGACAGAGCCTAAANNCCTCGAATTAAATCGGATTGTTCTGCCAAAAAAAATGTAAACAATGGCTCCAATGGTGTTTCATCTTCTTCAATCTCATTATCCTCAAATACTTCAGATACTAGACCACGATGAATTTCATCTACATCCTCTAAAGGTTGAATAGCAATACTTAATGAGCCGTACCGTTGCAAGATCAGTTTTCTATGCTTTAACCCTATACGGTGTAAAAATTCTCGACGTTTCTTCTTATTTTTTAGTGGATCATTTTGCCAAATTTGGGATAAAAACAGCTTTAATATATAAAAAACATCATTTAATCGTTTATCTTCAGAACCAGCAGACATCAAATGAATCAGTTGTTTCGGTGAATTTTGAATAAGTAATTCTTTGACTTGTTCTAAAATATACTCATTACCTTGATCACCCAACAGCCTGATTGCTAAAAAGGCGTTATACACACGAGATCCTTTTTGAGCTTTCAGCTTTATGCTTCCATCACCCTTTAAATAACTACTATAAAGCCCTAGGGTATGTACTTTTTTTTGAAAGTAAAATATTTGCTCTAAAAACCAAATAATTACTGTATCAAAACTCTCATTATTTCGACTTCGTCCTGCTTGAATCAATAGCAAATCACAAATTCCACTGTCTCCAGTGTATGGACGTAATGGCGTGGGTGTATGTGTGTTTCTATCTATTGTTTCTGAGAAAAAATGTGCATATTCCTCAGAATCCTGCAATCTACTAATGATCTTTAACGTATTAAGCTCATCACGAAATTCTGGTAATTCATCATCCCCAATCAATGTAAAGATTCGCTGACAAATGACAACAATGCCAGCTAAGCTATAGTGTGCACGCAACAAAAATAATGCTTGGATCAGTTCTTTTTCTTCTATATTTTCATTCTGATTAATACATTCTAGGAGCTTCTTGAAATAACTTTTCATGAACTACTCCGAATACGATAGACTCTTGCCTTCTTCAAGTCTGTTAAAGCCAAAGCAACTTCTGCCATTGGTGCCACACGAACAATTTGCTGCTGATATTTTTGATAAAGTTCCTCCAGTCGAGGTAAAAATACAGAAAAGTTAGCTAAATGAAAATATGGTTGCACAGACTTACCCAGCTCTTTCACTTTAATTCTTTCTAATGGCAAAAGCTTCTGGGCGATATAACCAGCTAAAACATTTTCGATTAAAAAATTACCACTCACCACCGGTGATGCCCAATTAACCAATTCTTGAACAAAGGAAATCGGCAGCTTTTTCAAAAAATGCTGTGTATTTAAAAATAAAATCATTTCTTCTGGATCTAAACTCTTTAGTCGAAGTTGGCCTGCAACCACCATCTTGTCCTGTGCTTTATCCACTTTAGCCCAGTGTCTTCTTTTCACACTATCCTTTAGAGTTTTTACCTTACATAAGTCCCTATCGACAGCAAGCAGCAACTTACGATATATCGCGAGCAGTAGTAATGCTTGATTTTTAATTTTTTCTGAAAACTCCCGGCTCATTTCCTCATTGAGTAACATCATTTTCAAAACTAAAACTGGGCATGGTTTTTCAAACCTGCCTTCAGAAATTGTTAATGCATCAATGAGCAATGGTGTCATCATTTTTTTCTGCACAGGTAAGTTATTTTTAGCGTCACAATAGTAGAATAACACAGTCCCAAAATTAACAAAATTAAATCAAATAAATTTTATATTTAATAAAAAAGTATTTGATTTATATAATTTATTTACTAACTTTGTTTTTATACTAATTCATCAGCTGCGATATCTTCTTCGACCGCTTCGTCCCAAAGATGGATTTGTTTGGCCGTTAAGTGTTCATTCTTCTGGGCGAACTTATGCCGTTTAAACTGCGCAAGTTCATGCTCGTATTTTTGATTGAGAATAGAGAGAGGTTTAACTTTAGAATCTAATTGCTGATTGGTGACTTCAAGATGTTGAACTCTGGCATCTAATTGCTGATTTGATTATGCTAAAGACTGATGCTGCATCGCCAATTGCCGGGTAAATTCCAGCAGTTGTTCATGGGTCAGTTGGCTTAAATCAGGCAGCGTATTCATGGCCGCAGTATGCTTGAGGTCATGACGCAGAGGAAATAGAATGTTTGGAGAATAGCAGAATGGCCGAGCTTGGTTTAGAGCATTGTTACCACTTGCTGCAGACCGATTCTTTGCCAAGCTAAACCTTGGATCAGTGCTTGTAAGTGCTCCGGGCTGAGGGCCACGGTTTCACCCTGGTGAACTTTAGCGCAGTGGAATTTTCCCTGTTCCAGCCGCCGGGCACACAGCCAGATGTCCAGTCCATAATGCACCAGCACTTTCATGCGATGGTCACGTTTGTATTACAGAATAGGTAAGCACAATGCGGTTTGATATAGCCAAAGGCTCTCAGCACCTGAGCCATGACAGTATCCATACCTGCTCGCATATCCAGAGGTTGGGTAGACAGCCAGATTTCATCGATACGGATCATGTTGCAAGTGCCTTGAGTAATTCTCCTAAAGCAGATATTTCTGATACTTGCCATTTCAAGCCAATTTCTGATTTTGAGTGGGGTAAAGTAATTTGAACCGTTAACATGTCAGTAGGAGTAGGATCTAATGGTGCAGAGCAAGATAAAGCAATAAATGCAGGTTTATTCAGTAGTGGTGAGCGATCATTTCTCTAGCTTACCATCAATTAAGCGAATCCAGTTGGATAGGGGATTTGTATTCAATCCATGTTGCAAAGCGACTGAAGCAATTGAAACGTCCGGTGCTTTACAAGCCTGAACGATCTGCTGTTTAAATTCAGCACTGCATGTTCTTCGTTTTTTCTCAAGAGATGTGATGGATGTCTAGGGTGTGTTGACACTTT
>DFCG01000172.1:0-2708 GCA_002367455.1 Acinetobacter sp. UBA3060
TGAACATGCTGCATCCAAAACGGTGCAGCATTTTGTTACCTAAATACACCCCATCTGGCGATATCTTTCGAGTATTTTTAAGACAATTCCATTCTTTTGCAGTGCAGAGGAATGCTTAAAACTATTCGATGGAGCCTGACGGATGCAGCTCGATTCTCCCTTAAAATCCCACTCTCAAGATAAAACAAATACAAGCAGCCTATGGCTTTCGGCCAAACCGATGCTGCTGCCCACGCCGGCACTTGATTTTGCCGATGAACAGACTGCCCGGCACTGCCTGCGCGAATATTTCCTGAACACCTTTGACACCTATGAACAACTGTTTGAATGCCTCAAACATGAAGATGCATTTTTCATCAAGCCGATTACTTTACGTCATCCGCTAATTTTTTATTTTGCCCATACCGCCACTTTTTTTGTCAATAAACTGCTGCTCAGCAAGCTAATTAGCGAACGCGTAAATCCGCATTTTGAAAGTATCTTCGCGATCGGTGTAGACGAGATGAGCTGGGATGACCTGGATGAAGTGCACTATGACTGGCCCAGTGTGCAGGAAGTCCGTGATTATCGGCATCAGGTACGCGCCCTGATCCTGAACATCCTTGAACATGCTCCGCTAACTCTACCCTTAAACTGGCAAAACCCCTGGTGGACCATCATCATGGGCATCGAACATGAACGGATCCATCTGGAAACTTCTTCTGTGCTGATCCGCCAGCATGCTTTGGAACATTTACGCCAGCATCCGCAATGGCGTGCCAATATTATTACCGGCATGGCCCCGGATAATATTTTGCTGGATGTGCCGGAAGGCAAAGTGCATTTACAGAAAGATTTTAACCATCCATTTTATGGCTGGGACAATGAATACGGCCGGCATGAAGCCGAGGTTGCAGCTTTTGCAGCCTCCAAATATCTGGTATCGAATCAGGAATTTCTGGCCTTTGTCGAAGCTGATGGCTATCAGACCGAACACTACTGGAGTGAAGAAGGTCTAGGCTGGCTGCAATTTTCACAAGCTGCTCATCCCTGTTTCTGGCGCAAAACTGAATTGGGTTGGTCACTGCGACTGATGCTGGAAGAAGTGCCGATGCCTTGGGATTGGCCGGTAGAAGTGAATTATCATGAAGCCAAGGCCTTTTGTCAGTGGAAATCGCAACAGCTTGGAAAAACCATTCGCTTGCCGACTGAAGATGAATGGTATCGCCTGTATGCCGTTTCAGACCTGGATCCAGATTTACAAAGTCCTGAACAGGCCAATATCGAGTTGAAATACGGCACCAGCTCCTGTCCGGTGGATCATTTCAAGCAGGGTGATTTTTACGATATTCAAGGCAATGTCTGGCAGTGGACTGAAACCCCGATCTATCCATTTCAGGG
This sequence comes from Acinetobacter sp. UBA3060, assembly GCA_002367455.1. Lineage (GTDB taxonomy): Bacteria > Pseudomonadota > Gammaproteobacteria > Pseudomonadales > Moraxellaceae > Acinetobacter. The sequence goes on from DFCG01000172.1 coordinate 1,381, forward strand.
TTTTCAGGTGCATCCATTTTATGATGATTTCAGTACACCGACCTTTGACGGTCGCCATAACCTGATGAAAGGTGGCTCCTGGATTTCGGCGGGCAATGAAGCTTTATATAGTTCCCGCTACGCCTTCAGACGGCATTTCTTTCAGCACGCTGGTTTTCGCTACGTCGCCTCTGATCAGGCACTGCAACATTTCCCTTCAAACTATGAAAGCGACCAGCTGGTCTCCCAATATCTGGAATTCCAGTACGGTGATGAATATTTTGGTGTTGCCAATTTTGCCAAAACACTGGTTACTTTGGCACAATCCTATTTTCAGCAAACGCTGTGCCATCGTGCTTTAGATATTGGCTGTGCCACCGGCCGCGCCAGCTTTGAACTGGCGCGCCATTTTGATCAGGTGACCGGTCTGGACTTCTCAGCACGCTTTATCCAACAGGCAGTTTATTTGGCCCAAGGCCACAGGGTACGTTATCAACTGCCACTAGAAGGTGAATTAAGCGAAGAAAAAAGCTGTTCACTTGAAGATGTCGCTTTGGATCAGCTTGCATCTAAAACGGAATTTTTTCAGGCAGATGCCTGCAACCTGAAAGCACATTTTAGCGGCTATGATTTTATTCTGGCGGCGAACCTGATTGACCGTTTGCATCATCCGAAAGACTTTTTGGTGCAGATTCATAAACGTATGAATATAGGTGGCATTTTAATGCTGAGTTCACCTTATACCTGGCTGGAAGAACATACGGCGCGTAGTGAATGGCTGGGCGGTTTTCAGCAGGATGGGGAAAACATCACGACCTTGGCTGGTATTTCCAACATTTTAACCCAGCACTTTGAATTGGTGGCCGAACCCCAAGATATGCCTTTTGTGATTCGGGAAACGGCCAGAAAGTATCAACACACGCTGTCACAAGTCACGATCTGGAAACGGATTCGCTAAAGGTAAGGTGATGGCCTAAAAAAGCCAATCATACGATTGGCTTTTTAATCATCCTTCACTGGTTGAATTTTCATGTAAGGATTCATTGAGTTGATCTACCACAATCGCCCATTCGCCATCAGATGCTATTTTCTCGCTTAAAAATTGACGTTGTGCCTCTGACCAATACGGCGCATCCAGTAAAGTCAGATCTTTATGCAATTGATGCTCGTGAATAAATGTTGCAATACCTTCTGCACTGGCATCCAAGCCAAGCTGTTGGAACAGATGTGTCATACGCGGTCGAACGTGAGTCATATCTCATACCTCAGAATCTACTATTGTTATCATGTCCTGTTTTTCGAGCATAGCATGTCTGATTCAGCCGGACTGTGAAAAAACATTAATATTC
>DFCG01000172.1:2783-3343 GCA_002367455.1 Acinetobacter sp. UBA3060
GTATTGATGACTTTACCAGTATATTTCCCATCAATGACTTCAGCATTGGTGGCAATAATTTCAGTAATTCCGAATTCACGAAAAATGGGGGCGGTAATAAAGTCTGAAGTTGCGGTAATACCCACTAAGTCATGCCCTGCTTCACGGTGGCGCTCAATGGCTTTAAAACCTTCAGGACGCATTTGTGGACGAATGACTTTTTGCATGAACAGTTGATGTAATTCAACCAGATAATCATTGTCATGTTTGGTCAGAAACTGGAACACAAATTCATTATAGGCATAGGGATCTAACTGGCCTTTTTTATAATCGTCATAGAACTTGTCGTTCATGGCGCGATGCTGAACTGGATCGACCAGGCCCTCACTGACCAAAAACTCTCCCCAAGAATGATCCGAATCCGTGTTTAACAAGGTGTGATCGAGATCAAATAGCGCCAATTTCATGAAAATACTCGTTAAAACTGAAATTTAAGAAAAAAATTGTAAATCTATCTCCGCTAGTCGATAGAAATTCGTTAAGATCATAGCAATTTTAACATTTTTAAACTTTGCTTTTTT
>DFCG01000172.1:3638-4542 GCA_002367455.1 Acinetobacter sp. UBA3060
GAAGGTTTCCGACCGAATGTCGGGATCATTTTGGCAAACGATGCTGGACAGGTTTTATGGGCAAAACGCATTGGTCATAATGCATGGCAATTTCCACAAGGCGGGATCCAATATGGAGAAACCCCTGAGCAGGCACTCTATCGTGAGCTGAGAGAAGAAGTTGGCTTATTGCCCGAACACGTCCAGATAGTCGCGCAAACCAAAGGCTGGTTGCGCTATCGTTTGCCGCATCGATACATTCGTACGGACTCTGATCCGGTCTGTATCGGTCAAAAACAAAAGTGGTTTTTACTCAAACTCACGGCCCCCGTTCAGCATATTCAGTTGAATCTGTCTGATCCGCCCGAATTTGATCAATGGCAATGGGTCAGTTATTGGTACCCACTCGGTCAAGTCGTGAATTTCAAACGTGATGTTTACCGCAAAGCCTTGGTGGAGTTGTGTCAGCAACTGCCCCAGCAAAAACCTTAAAAAATCGCATAAATAATGCAGATTTTTTACGCGGCTATTGTTATAAATAAACTTCATTACTGAAATTCTGAATAGACGGAGCAGACCTTATGTCGAATATGCAACTGGACACCTTGAGACGTATTGTTCAGGAGATCAATGCGTCCACCAGTTTGCATGAATCACTCGACATTATGGTCAAGCATGTGGCCGAGGCCATGCAGGTTGATGTCTGCTCGATCTACCTCCTCGATGAACGCAATCAGCGTTATTTACTCATGGCGTCTAAAGGCCTAAATGCAGAATCTGTCGGCCATGTGTCTTTGCAGACCGGTGAAGGTCTGGTGGGCCTGGTTGGGCAGCGTGAGGAAATTGTCAATCTGGACAATGCCCCTAAACACGAGCGCTTCCTGTTTTTACCTGAAACCGGTGAGGAAATTTATAACTCCTTCCT
>DFCG01000172.1:4717-5446 GCA_002367455.1 Acinetobacter sp. UBA3060
CTGAATTCAGTCCGCGAAGAAATTCAGTCGCTAGATGACAAAATGCAGGATGCGTTGATGGCCGAGGAACGCGCACTATTTAGCGTGTTCTTGCGTATGCTGGATGAAAATGCCCTGCCAGCAGAAATCAAGGTCTTTATTCGTGAAGGTCACTGGGCACAAGGCGCCGTGCGAATTGTCATTGACAATCATGTGGCACAATTTTCCCAGATGGAAGATGACTATTTACGTGAACGTGTTGCTGACCTGAAAGATTTAGGCCGCCGGATTCTGGCTAAATTACAGGAAGCTGATGAAAGCCATCGTGAACTGACCGATGAAAGCATCCTGATTGGCGAGGAAATTTCGACCGCAGCGCTGGTAGAATTACCTGTTGATAAAATTGCAGCGATTGTCACCACTGAAGGTGCAATGAATTCACATATGGTGATTGTCGCGCGTGCACTCGGCATTCCGACCGTAGTGGGTGTGACCGAATTACCTATCAATACCCTTGATGCTGTCGAAATGATTGTTGATGCGCATCAGGGTCGGGTATTTATCAATCCGCCACGTCGTCTGCGTACCCGTTATAAAGAAATTCAGAAAGAAGAAGAACAGCTCGCCAAAGATTTGCGTCAGTATGAAACCAAGGATGCGATTACCCCAGATGGTGTGGCTGTACGCCTGTTTGTGAATACAGGCTTGATGATTGATGTGGTACGCGGTGTACAGCGCGGTGCCAAAGGT
>DFCG01000076.1:0-5634 GCA_002367455.1 Acinetobacter sp. UBA3060
ACAACTACAGGTACAGAGTTCTCACCATTGCGCAAAGTATTTAGTGGATTAATATTTAATCGATAAGGGGCATTTGTGCTGACATTAAAGAAGCCTGCATCACTCCAATTACCTCCCGTGGTTTGTGCAAGTGTTAATCGAGGTGTCTCAACATCTAAATCACAATGTCTTGGAACTTCCAAAACAATGTCAATTTTTCCGTCACATTTGTCTCCACATCCATGTTTGCCTGGTTTATGAGGTTTATTTGGACCCTGTTGTGGAGGACCACCTCTGTTTGCTTCTGCTGCGTAGAGAGCTGTTGAACTAAAACCAAAACCCAGTACGAGTGCTGCCAATGTGGCTTGAGTCATTTTTTTCATGTTTTTCTCCATTTCTTTTTTTAAAAGAATATATTTTTCTTTTATTTTTAACGCTTATATCCCAACTCTTAGAATTTAGAGCTATTTTTCTAAGCGCACACTCATATTAGTGCGATTATTTTAATTAGCGTACAAAGCTTTAATATTCACAATATAGTCGCCTATATTTTTATAAAATCATCCATCTATATATTTATTTGTTTTATAAGCACTTAGACTTATATATAAATTATTACAAATACAATCCATTTAAAATTATAAGCATTTCATACTTTCACCACACTTCATCTAATAGATAAAAATACCCACAAGATATTGATATAATTATTTTTTCAAACCACTCAATTTAAATTGGAAATAAATCTTACAAATGCTTACAATTTCCAGATACTACCCTTTAAAAAAATTATTTTTTTTATTTTTTATTGTTATTTTTACAGCATCATAAAAGTTTAATATTTTTCAGCTAGACAAATAATTACAATCAAACAACACAAAGCATATATTAAACCTAGAGTATAAAAATGTGACAAAGTAAATAATTAATTTTATAATATTATTAAATTTTAATTACTATTAATTTAATTAATCAATAATTTAAAAATTTAATCTCAGAATTAATATTCTAATAAATATTTTTTGATTGAACTCAAGATAAAAACCAGAAAAGAATATTCACTTTGACAGATATATAAGAATAAGTTTAGTGGCGTTTATTTTAATATTTTTTTAATTGAATGGTTGTAGAGGTCGTATAATTACAGCTCAATAACTGTTTTATACGAACCAAATAATAAAAAATTAAGTATAGACATGATCAATAAAGAATGAGCTTTCACGCTATGCCTCAGTTTTGGGATAAAAAAATATGGCTTAGCTTTTATACTATTCTTCGCTTTTAGAATATAGCTAGATTTTAGAGTATGAGTAAAACTTCAGTCCCAATAAATATCTTTAATACACATCACCTTGGGTTCTAATTCTGTTAGTTCAATAATTATTCTAGCCCTTAAGCCAAATACTAAAGCAAGATACTTATTATCTAGAATATTAATAGTTTGTACTGTATGAAAAATCAAAGAATCTTTCCTATACAAAAGCTTATTTATACTAAAAAAATCATCTAAATATTCAAATTCAAATTTAAATTGTAATTCTTCTTTTTTACTATTTGTATACCTATATATCTCACAACCATCTTCTATTTTTTGAGGTTGAATACCCGCTCTGTTAAGAATCTCGTAAAAAACATCATAACAATTATTTATACTATGATTTTTTAATACGTTTATGCCTAAAATTTCTCTATAACATAGATATGTCAGATTTTCTCCAAATATTGAAATTGGAAGATCAAAACTTGCAATTAAAATTTTAGTAAAATTAATCAACTTATTATTAAAATCTAATTCTTCAAAAAACTGATATTTTTCTAATAAATATCTAAAATGCTCATTTCTATTTTTATACATATATAAAATCAAAAGATGAGAGAGCTTTTCTGGGATCAAACTTCTTACAATATAAGCATACTCTTTTTCTAATTGTAGCTTTTCAACAGCATTCAATACTTGGAATTGATTGATCTTAGCTTCAATCATCTTCAAAAATTGATATAGAAAAGAAAAAATTGTGCATATATCATTATGCTGATGTAACTCCAATTTAAGAGAATTTATAGTTTTCTCGTTTTCCTCATCAATCCTCATCAATCCTCATAGTTGTTCGAATATCATAAATATTTTTATATTTTTTTTCATATCTCTCATTATCAGCTACTAAGGTTTCAATTTTTTTAGTTAATTCACTTAATAAAGAAAAGAATAAACTATCAAACTGTTGTAATGACTGTGTCTTCAGTTGGGCATCCATTACATCTCGAGTTGCAGCCAATTCCTCTCGACTCATTTTTAAAGTCCATAAAACTCCCATAAAGCTCAAAAATGCAAAGATAGGATTAAGTAATCCACCAAAATAATCCCCAAGAGCTCCTAGTGCAGCTCGCCGATCCTGCTCGCCACTAACGTCAAATGGATGACCTACATATACCCAAAAATTCATTACGATATAAAAAACTATTACTAAAATTACTCCCCAAAGAAATAACTTTGACAAGTATTTATTATGTCCCTTAATTTTTATAATTTCTGATTCATCCATAATAAGTACGATACATATTAATATCGCCATTAAATATAAAATGGTTATAACCATAAAAAACCCCGCTTTCACAGGGCTTTTATAGCATAAAAATCAGCTAATTAGAGAATTAGTTTTTCTCTTTATCAACGATTTTGTTTGCTTGAATCCAAGGTACGAAAAATGATTAAAGCACTGCTTTAATCATTTTGAGGCACGTAACATCAAATGTAAAAAACCCACTCAAATTAAGTGGGTTTTCGCATTCAAATCAATTGATTCGAGAAATTAGTTTTTCTCTTTATCTACGATTTTGTTCGCTTGGATCCAAGGCATCATCGCACGTAACTTGTTACCAGTAACTTCGATACCGTGAGCCGCGTTTTGACGACGACGAGCAGTCATAGATGGGTAGTTCAACGCACCTTCTTGAATGAACATCTTCGCGTATTCACCAGATTGAATACGTTTAAGTGCATTACGCATTGCTTCACGAGACTGTTCGTTAATTACTTCAGTACCCGTTACATATTCGCCGTATTCAGCGTTGTTTGACACTGAGTAGTTCATGTCCGCGATACCGCCTTCGAACATCAAGTCAACGATCAATTTAAGTTCGTGTAGACATTCGAAGTACGCCATTTCAGGNNAGAGTTTCGAAGCCCATTTTAACCAATTCAACAGCACCACCACAAAGAACTGCTTGCTCACCGAAAAGATCAGTTTCAGTTTCTTCACGGAATGAAGTTTCGATGATACCTGTACGGCCGCCACCTACGCCTGAAGCGTAAGAAAGAGCAACATTACGCGCATTACCAGAAGCATCTTGGTGAATCGCGATAAGGTCAGGAACACCTGAACCACGTTGGTATTCAGAACGTACGGTGTGACCAGGAGCTTTAGGTGCAACCATGATTACGTCTAAGTCAGCACGTGGAACAACTTGGTTATAAAGAATCGAGAAACCATGAGCAAATGCTAAAGTAGCGCCTTGCTTGATGTTTGGCTCAATTACGTCACGGTAAAGTTGAGATTGGAACTCATCTGGAGTCAAAATCATCACTACGTCAGCTTGTGCTACAGCAGCAGGAACTTCAGCAACTTTAAGACCTGAATTTTCAGCTTTCTTCCAAGAAGCAGAGTTCGCACGTAAACCTACAGTTACGTCAACACCAGAATCTTTCAGGTTAAGCGCATGCGCGTGGCCTTGTGAACCGTAACCAATGATCGCTACTTTCTTAGATTGGATGATAGATAAGTCACAGTCTTTATCGTAAAAAATTTGCATTGCTGTCTCCGCTTAAATGCTTGTTTGTCCGTTAAATCAGGCAATGACCCTTAAATTTACATTGCCTGATACCCTCTTCTTATTCAGATGAGGAAATACTTAAAATTTAGATGGTGAGTACTTTTTCGCCGCGTGCGATACCTGATACACCTGAACGAACCACTTCTAAAATCGTGTGTTCTGCAAGTGCATCAATAAACGCATCCACTTTTTCAGTGGTACCCGCGATTTGAATGGTATAGGTCGTTGGTGTTACATCGACAATCTGACCACGGAAAATATCTGCCGTACGTTTGATTTCGTCACGCGATGAACCCAATGCTTTGACTTTAATCAGCATCAATTCACGCTCAATATGTGCACCTTCAGACAGGTCAACCACTTTCACCACTTCAACCAACTTGTTAAGCTGTTTGGTAATTTGCTCAATCTTGTGATCATCACCATAAGTGGTCAATGTCAAACGTGAAAGCGTTGGATCTTCAGTCGGGGCAACATTCAATGTTTCGATATTGTAGCCACGCTGTGAGAACAAACCCACTAAACGGGAAAGCGCGCCTGATTCGTTTTCTACGAGTACAGAGATAATATGTCTCATTTCGTGCGCTCCCCTTTAGCCAACCACATATCCTGCATCGACTGACCCGCAATCAACATCGGATAAACGTGCTCGGTACGATCTACCATCACGTTAATAAATACGCACTTGTCGTTAATCGCCATCGCTTCTGCAAGCTTCGACTCTAGCTCATCGGCATGATTAATCTGAATACCGACATGACCATAGGCTTCCATCAGTTTGGCAAAATCAGGCAATGAATCTACATAAGAACTTGAATGACGTCCTTCATAGTTCATATCTTGCCACTGCTTCACCATCCCTAAAGACTGGTTATTCAGGCACAGGATTTTTACATTCAGGCCATATTGCTTACAGGTCGACAGTTCCTGGATACACATCTGAATCGATGCTTCACCGGTGATACACACCACTTGCTGTTCCGGGTATGCAAGCTTCGCAGCCATTGCATACGGCAAGCCTACACCCATGGTGCCTAGACCACCTGAGTTGATCCATTGACGTGGACGTTTGTATTTGTAATACATCGCACCAAACATCTGATGCTGACCGACATCAGAAGTAATGATCGCTTCGCCATTGGTCACTTTATCCAATGCCTGAACCACTTGTTGTGGCTTCATCACGCCATCAACACCCGCTTCAAAACGACCGCCATGAACCTTGCGCCATTCATTGATCTGTTTCCACCATGCCGCAATCGCTTCAGGATTTGGCTTAGAAACATTAAGCTGTTTCAACTGGTTCAACATCTCATTCAGTACAGGCTCTACAGCACCGACAATTGGAATGTGCGCCATAATGGTTTTTGAGATTGTCGCTGGGTCGATATCTATATGAATGACTTTAGCATTTGGACAGAATTTTGCAGGATTGTTGGTCACACGGTCATCGAAACGCGCACCCACACACAGAATTACATCTGCATTGTGCATGGTCATGTTAGCTTCATAAGTACCGTGCATACCCAACATACCGATGAACTGTTCATCATCACCCGGGAATGCGCCAAGACCCATCAAGGTATTGGTCACTGGATAACCCAATAGATGCGCCAGTTCTGTCAATTGTGCTGAAGCATTGCCTTGAACCACACCACCGCCTGAGTAAATCACTGGGCGTTTAGCGTTGATTAATTCTTCAATTGCTTTACGAATTTGACCTGAATGACCACGGAATGGTGGCTGATACGAACGCATCTTCACTTTTTCTGGGTATTCGTAAGCGAATTTTTCTGCAGGATTGGTCGCATCCTTTGGAATATC
>DFCG01000197.1:0-3010 GCA_002367455.1 Acinetobacter sp. UBA3060
AAATAACCGGCAAACGGATCATGTTCGACTGTGCCGGGATTGGCTTCCAGCGTAATCTCACAGCCTTCGGCAAAGGGAATAACGGCTTTGAGCTGATCAAATAACCATTGATAGCCTGGGGCAGAAATCAGTGACGGCGTCCCCCCACCAATAAAGACACTGTGAATCTGCCGGCCTTGGGCAAAATCGACCTGAGTTTTAAAGTCTTCCACCAGTGCTCGTAAATATTCCTGTTCCAATTCCAGTGATAATTGACCATCCGGAACCGCATGCGAATTGAAGTCACAATAAGGACATTTGCGCACACACCAAGGCATATGAATATATAAGGACAAAGGGACAGCAGCAGGATTCAATTCAGCCAAAGAACTACTCAAAAACGATTACAAGATATAGCCGAATTTTAACATGACTCGGCGGCAACACTGCTAAAATTAAATTTGATCGTGTGATATGCCTAAAAATTTAAATAGAATTAGTCAGTTAAAATTATGAAAATATCTTCTCAACTTATTATTTTACTTCCTTTGGTTTTTGCAATCGGTGTTTTATTGACACTCCAGACCGCAATTAATACACAACTAAAAGAATATTTATATTCTCCTATTCAAGCTGCATTTTTTTCCTTTTTGATTGGTACAATAGTGCTCGCCGTAATCGTACTTTTTCAGTCCAATCCCAAACCCGGTTTACAGGAACTGATGAGTGTTCCCTGGTATTTATGGCTCGGGGGCATCGTGGGTGTATACGCGATTAGCATGAGCATTTATGCAGCGCCCAAACTTGGCTTTCTGGTTCTTAGCGGTCTCATTATTTTTGGTCAGATGGTGATGTCGATGCTGGTCGATCATCTGGGATTATTGGGTAATGAAAAAATGCCGATTAATTGGCAACGTCTTTTAGGCGGCGTGGTAATTTTTATTGGTGTGCTTCTCACTTTACAACGCTAAACCTTCTATTTAAGCACATGATCACGATGAGTAATTTTTGTGTCGAATGTTTCACCAGTCACAACCTTTGGTTTTGAATTAAAAAAACTGTTTCATCTGATGTTACCCATTCTGGTGACCCAATTTTCTCAGGCTGGTCTGGGTCTGATTGATACCATTATGGCCGGTCACCTGTCTGCTACCGATCTTGCCGCGATTGCCGTCGGAGTAGGACTCTGGATTCCGGTGATGCTGCTGTTTAGTGGCATTATGATTGCCACGACGCCTTTGGTTGCTGAGGCCAATGGCGCACGCACACCTGAAAAAATTGCCACCATTGCACGTCAATCGCTTTGGGTTGCCCTGATTCTTGGGGTAATTGCCGGCTTGATTTTGCAACTCTTGCCGGCCACTTTGCCACTTTTAGGTGTACCGGAAAGCTTACAACCTAAAGCCGGTTTATTTCTGCATGCGATTGGTTTTGGTATGCCAGCGGTAACCATGTATGCGGCCTTACGCGGCTATTCTGAAGCGATTGGAAATCCGCGTCCGGTGACCGTGATTAGTTTATTGGCGCTGGTCTTGCTAGTTCCGCTGAACTATATCTTTATGTATGGTATTGGCCCTGTTCCGGCCCTAGGCAGTGCAGGCTGTGGGTTTGCCACGGCGATTTTACAGTGGCTAATGGTCATCACCCTCGCATTGTATATCTTTAAGAATAAGGCCTATCAACGTACCCAGCCTTTTACTCATTGGGAAAAAATCAACCCGGAATGGGTGAAGCGTATTCTGCAACTGGGTTTTCCGATTGGATTGGCGATCTTCTTTGAGGTCAGTATTTTCAGTACAGCAGCAATTGTGCTGAGTCCTTTGGGTGAGACCATTGTCGCTGCCCATCAGATTGCTATTTCTGTCACTTCACAACTGTTCATGATTCCCATGTCACTGGCGATTGCCCTGACCATTCGGGTTGGCACCTACTATGGTGAACAGAACTGGCAAGCCATGCGTAAAGTACAATATCTCGGCCTGATTACTGCCACTATTCTGGCGATCCTGACCATGATTCTGCTTTGGGTTTTNNTATCTGATTCTGTTTGCCATTGCCTATCAGCTGATGGATGCCTGGCAGATCAGTGCGGCAGGTTGTCTGCGCGGCATGCAGGATACCAAGGGGCCAATGTGGATTACCATGCTGGCTTACTGGGTCATCGCCTTCCCGGTCGGGGTGTATTTGTCCCGCTTTACCGACATGGGCGCCGCCGGTGTCTGGGTTGGCCTGATTGTAGGCCTCAGCGTAGCTTGCATACTTTTATTGGGCCGTTTATATGGCAATAATAAACGCTTAAGTCTAAACAACTAAACACTTTTATTTGATTAATTTAAGTTAGAAAATGCGCTGAGATTAAAGATCCAGCGCATTTTTTAATCCTTGTGGAATCTCAGATTCATCCACTACATCTTTAATCACCACCTGCCCCACAATTACATCCGTACCATTAAAAGTCATGGTGGGTGAACCATATAGCTCATAACCTTCATTTAAGGCACGGGTCACCCGCGCACAAAAATGTACATCATCTTTCCCGGTAAAATATCGATAGACTTTCATTGAATTTTCTTCATTACTACACTCTGTTTATTCTAAGCTTTTAGCTATAAAACAACATTCAGAATTAGTACTCGGTCTTATCTAAAACGATGACGGATTCCGGCATATTCTTATAGTTTAAACGCAAGCAATAAAGATAAATCTTTTAACAAATCAAAGATGATGCATTAAACATGGAGAAGCTGAAGGAAATCACAACACAACCTCTACAATTAAATCTAGGCAATTGAACCTTTGTCACCTATGATCAAATACATCCATTCATAGTTGGTTTCAAGGAATCTCGCATGGCAAAAACGGCTAGCACACCCGGTCGTCGCTTTATGAAACTTGCCGGAATGACCGCAAGTATTGCAGGTAAAACCCTCTCCAATTCCATTAAAAATTTAACTGCCGATGACGAGCAGAAAAATACTGCGCGCAGTAAATTATTTCAGGATATTGGGGTGCAGATTGCGGATACCTTGGG
>DFCG01000167.1:0-2033 GCA_002367455.1 Acinetobacter sp. UBA3060
AACAGTTTCGGGTTGGCAAAAGTCGCACGTTGCGTCGTGAGGTGATCACCGCGATGCGTTGCATAGGAGTTAAAGTCTTCCTCAGGCACACCCATTTTTTTCAGGTATTCACCTGAAGCACTGTCGAGCACAATGGCATTCGATGGTGATAAATGATCAGTGGTGATGTTATCGCCCAAGATCGCCAGCGGACGCATATTTGACAAGGTACGCGGTGCAGCCAAAGCCCCTTCCCAATACGGCGGACGGCGAATATACGTACTTTGCGGACGCCAGTCATACAACGGACTTGTTGCTTTTTCATTCACACCCAAGTCGAACATCGGAATATAGATTTTTTTGAATTGTTCTGGTTTTACAGCAACTTTCACCAGCGCATCAATTTCTTCATCCGATGGCCAGATATCTTTTAGATAAATCGGATTGCCGTCTTTGTCTGTACCTAAAGCATCTTTTTCGATGTCAAAACGAATCGTACCGGCAATTGCATACGCCACCACTAAAGGCGGTGAAGCCAAGAATGCCTGCTTCGCATATGGATGAATACGCCCATCGAAGTTACGGTTGCCCGAAAGCACCGCTGTTGCATACAGATCACGGTCGATAATTTCCTGCTGAATCTTTGGATCTAATGCGCCCGACATGCCGTTACAGGTCGTGCATGCATAGGCCACGATACCAAAGCCCAGTTTTTCTAAATCTTTAAGTACGCCTGCTTCTTCCAAATACAAAGCAGCCGCTTTAGAACCCGGTGCAAAAGAAGATTTCACCCAAGGTTTACGCACCAAGCCCAATTCATTGGCCTTACGTGCTAGCAAACCTGCCGCCACCGTATTACGTGGGTTGGAGGTATTGGTACAAGACGTAATCGCCGCGATAATCACCGCACCATCTGGCATCAAGCCTTCTGCTTCTTGCGCGCGAGCTGCTTCTAAATTACCGGCAATGCCTTTTTCTTTCAGGTCAGATGTCGAGACACGTGCATGTGGATTTGATGGCCCTGCAATATTACGTGTCACAGTCGATAAATCGAAATGCAGCACACGTGGATATTCCGCTTGGGTCATATCCGATGCCCAAAGCCCGATCTCTTTGGCATAAGTTTCGACCAGTTTGACTTGCTCAGGCTCACGACCGGTCAAGGTCAGATAATCAATCGTGTTCTGGTCGATATAGAACATCGCAGCCGTTGCGCCATACTCAGGCGTCATGTTGGAAATCGTGGCGCGATCACCCACCGACATGCTGTCAGCACCTTCACCAAAGAATTCTAAATATGCGCCAACCACACGCTCTTTACGCAGGAATTCAGTTAATGCCAAGACGATATCGGTTGCGGTAATGCCCGGCTTGCGCTGACCGACCAGCTCCACACCGATAATATCTGGCAGACGCATCCACGATGCACGGCCCAGCATCACGTTTTCGGCTTCCAAGCCGCCAACACCAATCGAGATCACGCCCAATGCATCTGTATGAGGCGTATGCGAATCTGTACCAACACAGGTATCCGGGAATGCCAGACCATCACGGTTTTGAATCACCGGAGACATTTTCTCCAGATTGATCTGGTGCATGATGCCGTTGCCCGCAGGAATTACATCAACATTTTCGAACGCGGTTTTAGTCCATTCAATAAAATGGAAACGGTCTTCATTACGACGGTCTTCAATGGCACGGTTTTTTTCAAAGGCATCCGGATCAAAACCACCAAACTCAACCGCCAGTGAATGGTCGACAATCAATTGAGTTGGAACTACCGGATTGACTTTAGACGGGTCACCGCCCTGATCGGCAATCGCATCACGTAAACCGGCAAGGTCAACCAGTGCCGTTTGCCCCAAGATGTCATGACACACTACACGTGCCGGATACCACGGAAAATCATGTTCCTGTTTACGTTCAATCAGCTGGCGTAAAGACTGTTCCAGAATGGCAGGATCACAACGACGCACCAACTGCTCTGCCAGGACTTTGGAAGTATAAGGAAGTTTGGCATATGCGCCTGGCTGAATATCTTCTACGGCCTGTCG
>DFCG01000167.1:2072-2514 GCA_002367455.1 Acinetobacter sp. UBA3060
TATTTTTATTCATCAATAGATATTGATGAGTTACTTTTGTAATAGCAGCATTGTACGCTGCACAAATAGCATTTCCCAAATTCTATATTTTTCAAATACTTAATTATAAAAATCGGTATTTTCGCAAAAATTTGTTACATAGACTTTAGAATTTTTGCTTTAAAGCGGTCTTTTGCTAAAAAAATCTGAATAATTCGTCTTATTCTTTAGTCTTATGTTGCAAAATATTTCTCTAAATTTTTATTTTATTATTAATATAAACCACTAATATCATTAATAAATAATTAATTTTATATGCATTTTTTTAAAGATAAAAAAATATAGTCGCACCGGTTTTCATAGGCTTGTTCTGCCACCGCATTTAGCAAAATTTCAATCCCCTAATTTGGGATAGCAGATTTTCTAAAACTATCAGAAGCTCAGTGTGACGCATGTCACATTA
>DFCG01000167.1:2575-10194 GCA_002367455.1 Acinetobacter sp. UBA3060
CCAACCCTCTCATCCCTCACACCCAACACCTCCACCCAAACCCTCACATCCCGTTCCGACAACATCAGACAGCTTGATTAGCAACCCACCTCTGTTACCGAAAAGTGCCAAAGGCAAATATGAGCTGATCGTGGCTTATAAAACCAGCAAGCTCTACAACCCCAGAAACGGGTTATGGGATCAGGTACTGCTGAGAGGCTATTTAACCAAACCGAGTTTATTTGATAAGAAAAAAACTGGTGAATATGTTGAGGATCAGTTGGTCGGGCCACAGATTCGGGTCAAACAGGGTGAAACCTTGGCACTTAACCTGAATAACCAGCTTCCACCCGAGNNACCAACCTGCATACCCATGGCTTTTGGGTCAGTCCTCAAGGCAATAGCGATAATGTTTTCCTGAAATTCAAACCTCAGGAAAAATTTGATTATCAGTTCAAAATGGAACCGAACCATCCCGCAGGGACTTACTGGTATCACGCCCATCTGCATGGCTCAACTGCTCTTCAGGTATCGAATGGCATGGCCGGCCCATTGATTGTTGAAGGCTCAAGAACACCAAAAGTCAAAAATGGCAAAGTCACCTCAACTGGAGATATGGATATTCTATGGAAAGAAAAAAACAGTTATCCGAATGAAAACATCCTGCTGTTCCAGCAAATCCAATATCGCTGTAGCAATCCCGATCCTAATGTCACATTCGCTGTCCCCAATAACTGTGAAGGTGTAGGTATAGGCATGCTGGAAAATTATAATGACCTCGCTGCATTTGCCTCCTGGGGCGACAATAACTACTACACCTCTATCAATGGTAAAATTTTAGGTGAGATCAAAGCAGAACAGAATCAGTTTAACCGCTGGCGCATGATTCATGGTGGTGTACGCGATACCATTGGTTTAATCATTAAGGAAATTCCTAACTCCAGTAAATTTACTGCAGAACAAACCATTAAAGCCTGTTCATCCTATCAGGAGGCAGACAAGAAAGCTGAATTTGAGAAGCTAAATAGCCTGAATGTGCATACTATCGCGCAAGATGGCTTAACCATGAATCATGTACAGACCAGAACCCTGTCCGTGTTCCATCCTGGTTATCGTCATGATGCAATGGTTGCCTTTCCGACCACCAATAGATACTGCATTTTTGACACCAAATTGAATATCGATGATGAAATTAACGCGCCATTACCGAATGTAGGTCCTCAAATTGCTCCAAATCATCGCTTCAATGCCCAACTGCTGGGATGGGTCAATGTAAAAGCAGCCAAGACCAAGGCTCAGACTGCTGCCCAGTTCCTGAAAGATCGGGCACAAAAAATTGGTTTAAGCAAAGACATCCAGACCCAGTTATCTCAGCTTAATCTTTCTGCGTTTAGTGATCATCCATCATTGATGACACCCGAAATTGATAAAGTAGTTGCTGCCCGACCAAAACAATATAGTGCTTTTTCGCTCGGCCCCGACCCTAGAACTGGCGTATTCAAATTTGGCTTCCGACATAAAAAAGATGGAGATACACTGAGTTTTGGAGATTTCTTTGATGGAGATGGTTCAGTGGATGGCGAATATGTCCGTCAGTTACAAGTTGGACAGACTGATGAATGGGAACTGACCAGCGCTGGTTTTGGTGGTCATCCGTTCCATATTCATGTTAACCCGTTCCAGATTGTTAAAATTTTGAATCCTCAAGGTAAGGATGTCAGTGAGGCAGTAGCCCCAGAAGATCCGGTGAATCCAGTTCTGGATGATGTGCAATACCGTGGCATGAAAGGACAGTTTAAGGACACGCTTTTTGTAAAACAAAACTATACCTATATTGTGCGCAGCCATTACAAGAAATTTGAAGGTGACTTCGTACAGCACTGCCATATCCTCGACCATGAAGATCAGGGCATGATGGAAACCGTACGGGTCTGTGGAGGCAAATTCCCTTGTGATTCGCCATTACCGGCTAGCCATCACCACTAAAGATCTGCTCGCTAAAAGCCAATGATTTCGATTGTTGGCTTTTTTTGTTTGCCTCTATTTGATGCTTGCTGCACAATAACTGCATTGATTTATAGTATTCAAACTGGGGCTTATTATGGCAGCGTCTCCTGCTTTTACATTGTTTAGTCTGAATGGTGTAGATGCACAAAAATTCCTTCAAGGTCAGGTGACTTTGAATACTGAAACTTTGGCGGAAAACCAGACACGCTATACTGCAATCTGTAGTCTGAAAGGACGCATCCAATTTGGCTTATGGCTTAAAAAAATCAGTCCGGAAAGCTTTGAAATCGTGAGCATTGCAGATCAGGCTACGGAACTGGCCAATCATATTAAAAAATTTGGCGCCTTTTCAAAAATGAAACTGGAACTGGTCGGTCCGGTTTATCCAGTCATTAATGGCATTCATACTGACTTCGTTACGACTGAAACCGATGCCACCCTTTGGGAGCAGCAAGCCATTGAATCAGGTCAGGCCTGGATCCAGGCGGCTACCGCCAATCTGTTTCAACCTCAGGAATTGCGTTTGCATCAACGCGAAGGCATTCACTATGACAAAGGCTGCTATCTGGGTCAGGAAGTGATTGCGCGCTTATGGTTTAAAGCCAAGCCAAAACACTGGTTACATCTGGTTCAAGGTACAGGTGCCACACCTGCTGTGGCGACCAAACTGAGTAATGATGTTGAAATCGTCAATAGCATCACGACTGATACCGGTTATAAAGCACTCGTGGTCGCAAAACCTGAGGCATTGACTGAGCTAGGTCTAGAAGTTCTGGAACTTCCTGAAGCTTTGAGCGGTGATGTAGCGCGTCCGCAATAATCACTGCATAACTCATAAAAAAGCCAAGATAAAATTCTTGGCTTTTTTATTTTAGAAGCCATGAAACAGCTTGTTCATGTCTTTTACCACATAATCTTTAAAATGATAGGCCCGCGCATGTTTGGCATCAAACTTTGCCGTGAGTTCACCTTTTTGAAAGACATATACTCGGTCTTCCTGACTCATCAAAAACTCTGCACCAAGTTTCATCAGCAGCGCATCAATCTTGTCTTCATCGGCAATCGATTCATCAGCATTGATTCTGTCATAGTGACGTTTAATGGTTTTGACAAACATGGTGAAATCCTGGGAGTCTGATTCAAACCGAGATTTAAACAGAGAAGTCAGCTGAAGCAAAGCAATCCTTTTGATATCTGCAGGATTGATCAGAAACCTGTCCGAATCATGCATCGATTTAATCGGTGTATTGTGCTTCGATGATTTGTATTTAGTGACAAATTGTATATTTACAAAGCACAAAATCCTTTTATGATGTAAGTGAAAATGATTAAAACCGCACCAAGGAATAAGGTGCCAGCAATAATAAGGTTATAGGAACCATGAAAAAATTAGTACTCGCTGCAGTTCTTGCCCTTTCTGCGCAATTCGCTTTGGCAAATACCGTAAAAGATCAAGTCGATCCCCAATTTCAAAAAGTTGAGGCCATGGTCAAAGCCAATAATTTTAAAGGTGCCTATGACGCTTTGAATCAATTGGCCAGTCAAGGAAACGCCCAGGCTTTATATAACTTAGGCTATTTGACCCAAACCGGCCAAGGTACAACCAAAGACGAGAAAAAAGCCATTCAGCTCTACGAACAGGCAGCCAGCAAAGGTTATCCGGTGGCCAATTATGTATTGGGTAAAAATTATGCAGCCGGCACACTCGGACTCAAACAGGATTTGACCAAAGCCAAACAGCATTTGGAACGCGCTTCGGCAGCCAAATTTGATGATGCCAGCATTGATCTGGCCATACTGCTGTTTTCTGAAAATACAGCAGCGTCAAATAAAGCCGGACTGCAAAAGCTGCAACCGCTGATCAGCAAAGGCAATATGCAGGCCATTCATGCCAAAGCCTTATATGACATCAGCAGCGGTTTCAAAAACAAAGATGAAAAACCGATTCAGCAAGGCCTAAGCAGCATTCAGGAACTGGCAAAAAAAGGTTATATTCCGGCGCTGATGGCAGTAGGTAATATGTTTGCCAATGGCAGTATTGTTCCGCAAAACCTGCCAGAAGCGAAGAAAATCTTTGCCGCACTGGCGCAGCAAAATGTTCCACAGGCCAAAGAGTCTTTGGCAGCNNCCCCACCACAAGGCAATTAAGCCACTGGTCACGATAAAACCGGCAATGGTACTCATCAACAATGGCGTTAAAGTTCGATCATTCAGACCATATGCCTGTCCCAACATGCCAAAAATCGTCGGCATCGGCAAAGCAGCAATGAGCGTACCGGCATGGACCATTTCCTGACTTAAATCAGTTAACTGGCTCAGTCCCAGATACATCAATAACGGCATCATGATATTGCTGGAAAATACCAGATAGAAACTTTGCAGATTGACATATTTCAGACTCATTCCCACGATCCCACCGCCAATGGCAAACAGGGCCAATGGTGAGGCTGTCTGACCAATCAAGGCGAAGACCTGATCGAGATAGACTGGAATTTTAATCTGGAAAACCGCACAGGCCATGCCGAGCATCACCCCCATAAATAAGGGATTCTTTAGCAAGGTCAGTAGCACACTTTTCAAAATAGCGCCGAGATTTGCCTGATGTTGTGTGCCCAGCGCCGCCATGACCAGCACCAGCGGAATCAGCAACACGCTTTCAATGATGACCACCAAAGAGGTATAGGTCATCGCCTGTTGCCCGATCAATAAACTGAGCACAGCCGTACCAATCAGACCAGTATTTGACATTGCAGCGCCCAACGACAGCACTGCACTTTGCGAATGCGTATTCTGAAAATGACGGCGCATAATCCAGAAGCCGCTACCATAGAGCAGCAAGGTCACACTGCTATACACGGCAAAGTATTCAAAATACCAGATTTCATGCAGGTCTTTGGAGGCAAGGGACTGAAAGAACAGCAAGGGCAAGGCCACTTTAATGACAAAAGCACCGACCGTCCCCACCTGCTCTTTGCTTAACACTTGACTCTTTACAGTCAGATAACCCACTGCCAACAATAAAAATATGGGCACAATGACCGCAAAAATCATAATGCAGTATCCTCTTGTCAGTGATATTCCATTATAAGAATTTCTGAGACTAAAGCAGTGTTAAAAAGGCTCAAACAGGTGATTCAAACCATGCGGTGCGCAGCGCAGATATTGCGGTGAAATCTTGATTTTTTCATCAAGTGCTGCCGCTGCATGCCAAGGCCAATGTGGATCATAAAGAATGGCACGAGCCAGTGCGATAGCGTCGGCTTGGCCCTTTTGTAAAATATCTTCTGCCTGCTTAGCTTCAGTAATTAATCCCACGGCAATCACGGGAATATTCACGACTTTCTTGATCGCATCTGCAAAAGGTACCTGATAATTCGGCTTCACATCAATGTTCTGTTTGGCATGTAAACCGGCACTGGAAATATGAATATAGGCAGCACCCGCAGCTTCTAGTGCTTTGGACAATTCAATTGAAGAATCAATAGTCCAGCTGTCTGGCTGATCCATCCAGTCGCTGGCCGAAATACGTACTCCAATTGGATAACCTTCTGGAACCGCCGCTTTCATGGCTTGCAATACTTCCAGAGTCAGGCGAATCCGGTTCTCCAGTGAACCGCCATACTGATCATCACGTTTATTTGAAAGTGGTGACATGAACTGATGTAGTAAATAACCATGCGCTGCATGCAGCTCAATAAGGTCAAAACCGGCATTAACTGCACGTTTGGCACTTTCTGCAAAGTCAGCAATGACCTGCTTGATTTCTGACTGGTTTAAGGCCTTAGGTGGATGCTCATCTGCCTGAAAAGGAATATCACTGGCAGAAACAGTTTGCCAGCCATGTGCTTCATCCGGCTTAAACTGACCTTTACCTGCCCATGGTTTATCTGTTGAAGCTTTACGCCCTGCATGTGCGAGTTGAATCGCA
This sequence comes from Acinetobacter sp. UBA3060, assembly GCA_002367455.1. Lineage (GTDB taxonomy): Bacteria > Pseudomonadota > Gammaproteobacteria > Pseudomonadales > Moraxellaceae > Acinetobacter. Next base: position 8,490 of record DFCG01000167.1, read on the forward strand.
AAAGGCATCGGGGAAATGGATTTGACTTTTTCCAGTAAAGTCTTGATCTGCTTCGCCTGTTCGTCATTCCATAAACCCAGATCGGCATAACTGATCCGGCCTTCTGGCTGTACCGCAGTCGCTTCGACGATACATAAACCTGCACCCGATAAGGCATAGTTGGCCCATTGCTGCTCGTGCCAATAGGTAATTTCCCCCTGCTCTGTTGCNNGATTTTATTTTGAAGTTGCAGTGATCCAAATTGAATAGGTTGAAATAGTAATGCCACGCTGTATTTCCTCTTTTTATTGCCCAGTTTCACTCTAAAAATAAAAACAAGCTCTTAAGAGCCTGTTTAGTTATAACGTGAACGATCAAACTTTAGAAGATGATTCGTGTAGTCAAACCGAGTACCAGTGCATCATCCACATTGTTGCTTGAACCTGGATTAATGACATATTGCAGGTTTGGACGCAGCATCAGCCACTTTGTTGCGTTATAGCTATAGTTCAGTTCAATATTGTATTCTGCACTCGCATCAAAATTCAGATTCTTGATCCGGTCATTAATATGTACACGATTGACCGCCAGACCTAAAATATCATTCGGCTGGCTGTCCGCAAGACCGATATATTTCACACCAATTTGTTGTGAATTATCCACTTTGTTAGTATCGCGATCATGCCAGGTAAAGTTAGCAAATGAATGCAAACCCTGACGGCCCTGACCTATAGACGTTAACTGCTGTTCTACAGCTAACCAGCCTGCAAAGGTACGGTTTTTGGCATCAGTAGGATTGGCAATATCTTTTTGGTTGGCAACATCATCGGCCGTATTGTACATCCCGCCAACCCGGTAGCTGCCCGGCAAGCCATTCACCAATGATTTCGGTGTCCAGATCACTTCTGCCGGAATCGTCACACCATCTGCATGGTCGGTATCCAGACTCCAGCCCTGACCTTCTTTAGCGCCATTACCATTATCGGGATTAAACTCATACACACCGACTTGTACCGCAAGTTCAGGATTGAGTTGCTGCTTCACGCGCGCACCCCATTGTGCTACAGGCGTATTCATCCAGATATTGCCCTGCCATTTACCCATCTGTGCAGCACAAAATGCCGTACTGGCAAAATCACAAGCCATGACATTAAAGTCCATACCCAGACCAAGACGACCCGCCTTAATACTGAGTCCTTGGTCTTTATAATTCTTTTCAATAGACAGCTCGCTCAGACGGCTATCCTGATTACCACGCCCAAAAGTACCTTGTACATTGGCTAGTTGCGGCGTACTAGGATCCTGCAAGTCACGAACAGAGGTACTTTGACCCTGGCGTGCACTCATCAAGGCACGTACAGTGACACCATTCCATCCCGCCAGCTTTTCCATATCCAGCTGAGTACCCAGCCATAATTGGGCAGAAGTTAATGGATCTGCGCCCTCATTACGACCACCATCAGCTAGATAGGCGGTATCGGTTAACAGATTGGCTTCAAATTTAATTCCCTGTTGGGCCAGTTCTGTACGTTGACCATTCCAGTCCCCCAGTAAATACTGACCTTGTGGATCAAATGCAGATTCCGCCTGAGCGGTTGTCATGGCAGCCATTAAAGGCAATAGAGCTAGACCTAAATATTTCATGTAAAACCTAAACATTCGGAGAGAAAAACAAGCAAGGTTTTTAAATTGCTATTAGGTGCATGAATTTACATAACTTTTCATA
>DFCG01000104.1:0-7687 GCA_002367455.1 Acinetobacter sp. UBA3060
ATCATTACAGATTTTGGACAGTCTTACCGCCAGACGTTGTAAACTGCTCGACAAAATAATAAAGACGCCACAATCGCTGGTCGCCTCGACATAATCTGCCGCACCTTTTAAAGGCAAACCCGTCAGATGCGCCAAGATTTCCACCACCCGCTTGGCATAGCCCGGCGGTGTATTGACCCCAGTCCCAATGGCGGTGGCGCCTAAATTGACTTCCAGCAATAACTGTCGCATCTGCCCAATCAGCTTCAGATCTTCTTTTAATAAGGTGGCAAATGCCCGGAACTCCTGTTCCATGGTCATCGGCACGGCATCTTGTAACTGGGTACGTCCCATTTTGATGACATATTCAAATTCGGCAGCTTTATGATCGATACAGTCAATCAATGCTTTAAGCACGCTCAACAATTCATCCAGACTGCTATAGGTCGCCAGACGCAAAGCCGTTGGATAGACATCATTGGTCGATTGCGAAGTATTCACATGATCATTCGGATGCAGAATGTGATAATCACCTTTCTGATGGCCCGACATTTCAAGTGCAATATTGGCAATCACCTCATTGGNNGTTTGTTGCCCCACCGCCAATCCGGAAATCTTAAAATTTTCGATGGCACGTAAGGTATGAATCCCATAATAGCTATGCAACGGGATTTGTTTTTCCCCCAATAAATCACGTTCAATGCGGGTCAGTTCGATTTGAAGCATATTGTCCACTAAAAAATACTCTTGGCGATGCACCGTATTTGGTGTGACATTAATATGAGCAAACAAATACAGGCCTAATAGGAAGACTTTAACCTAGATTTGCTACGATTTATTACCAATACGCTAAAGCTGTGAGTTTTGTAAGATTGTGTAAGTAACTGGCTAAAATTCAAATATTTTAATTATTTATTCAAAATTTCCACTTTTCCCCTGAATTCGACGTCGTATCACCTTTTATCCGCTCAAGTTATTCCTGATTCAATTTCAGTGAATCACCACTCTGTTTACAATAGACATACATAAAAGCTGTGTAATTGTTACAGAGTGTAATTTTTAAACCATGCTTGAATCACCTCCTTGCGATCTCAGTACAAAAAATCATCTTGGACGATGATTTCCATATTTACAGGATGACCTGCCTATGACTTATTTAAACCCCACCCTGATTACCTTCATGTTTTATATTATCGCCATGATTGCAATCGGTTTATATGCTTATCGTGCCACCTCCAATTTTGACGAATATATTCTAGGTGGACGGAGTCTGGGCAGTGTGGTCACTGCACTTTCAGCGGGCGCATCGGATATGAGTGGCTGGCTGTTGATGGGTCTTCCGGGAGCCATTTACCTGTCTGGCCTGTCAGAAGCCTGGATTGCAATCGGTTTGATTATCGGTGCATGGCTGAACTGGTTACTGGTGGCAGGTCGACTGCGTGCCCATACCGAATATCAGAACAATGCCCTGACCTTGCCGGATTATTTCACCAGCCGTTTTTCCGATCGTAAACGTATTTTACGGGTCTTGTCTGCCTTGGTGATTCTGGTGTTCTTTGCAATTTATTGTGCCTCAGGCATGGTCGCAGGTGCACGACTGTTTGAAAGCCTGTTTGGCTGGGATTACACCACAGCGCTTGTGATTGGTGCGATGGCGACGATTCTTTATGTTTGTATTGGTGGCTTTTTGGCGATCAGCTGGACAGATACATTCCAAGCCGGTTTGATGATTTTTGCCTTATTGCTGACTCCGATCATTACCTTCTTGGCTCTGGGCGACAACAGCCAGCAAGTGAGTGTCATCCTTGAATCGGCTCGCCCACATGCTTCAAGCATGCTTGAAGGTTTAAGCACCGTTGCGATTATTTCCAGTCTGGCTTGGGGCTTGGGTTATTTTGGTCAGCCGCATATTCTGGTGCGTTTTATGGCAGCAGATTCGGTCAAAACCATTCCTGCTGCACGCCGTATTGGCATGACCTGGATGATTCTATGCCTAGGCGGTGCAGTGGCTGCCGGTTATATCGGTATTGCCTACTTCAGTTTCAATCCCGCATTGGCTTCGGTGGTGAATCAAAACCCTGAAACGGTATTTATGGAGTTGACCAAAATCCTGTTTAATCCATGGATTGCCGGAATCATTCTGGCTGCTATCTTGGCGGCAATTATGAGCACCTTGAGCTGTCAGCTTCTGGTCTGCTCAACCACCCTGACCGAAGATTTATATAAGAGTTTCCTGCGTAAAAATGCTTCACAAAAAGAACTGATCTGGGTCGGTCGCGGCATGGTCTTGGTGATTGCCCTAATTGCCATTTCACTGGCGATTAATCCGAACAGTAAGGTTTTGGGTCTGGTGGCTTATGCCTGGGCGGGCTTTGGTGCTGCATTTGGCCCGCTGATTATCTTGTCGCTATTCTGGAAACGAATGACCCTCAACGGCGCAATTGTGGGTATGGTGGTTGGTGCCATGACTGTAATTGTCTGGAAAAATTATATGGGTGATACCGGTCTGTATGAGATCATTCCAGGCTTTATTCTGGCCACCCTCAGCATTATCATCGTCAGCCTGCTGGATAAAGTACCGAGTGCTGATGTAGTCGAACGTTTTGAAATGGCTAAAGCCGAATATCAAAAAGAAATGGCTGAAATAGAAAAATAATCATCTTCTTACTTGAATATAAAAGGGACTTTTAAGTCCCTTTTATATTTCTTAGTTCATAGATAAAGTGCTTGCGAATTACTTGGCTTTTCCCGGCATTTTCAGATGGATCTGCTGACTTTCTTTAATCACTTCCATCACCGGATAACTGCGCGTTTCTTTAATTCCGGGCAATTGCCACAAGATCTGACCAGAGATTTTGCGGAATTCATCCATATTGGCACAGCGGATTTTCACCACGAAATCAAAACCGCCACTGATCATATGACACTCGATAATCTCAGGAATCTGCCGAACTGCATGGGAAAATTCATCTAAAACATTCGGTGTGGTTTTATCCAGTAAAATTTCAACAAAGACCACAAAACCATTATTCAACATTATTGGATTGAGGCGCGCTTCATAGCCCACAATAAAACCTTCCCGGGTCAGCTTTTGTACACGCGCCAAGGCTGCTGTAGGCGACAAATTGACCAGTTCAGCCAGTTTGATATTGGATAGCTTGGCATCGGATTGCAATAAACCCAGTATACGAATATCTATACGGTCAAGGTTCAAATAAGGACTTGGCATTAGAATTATTCTCTAAAAAAAGCGAAAACTATAGTGAGATATTCGTCAAATATTCTGTGATTATAGATTAAAACTCATTCACATCAAAGAACTGATTGACGCAGTACAGGAAGTCACTATGCCAACCACTCTCCGCCCAGATTCAATTTTAGATTCAGCCCAGCACTCAAATTATATTGCTGAATTTAAACACAAAAACCAATACGAAGAACGTATTAATACGGTATGGCGTCGTGCAGAAACTGAATGCGTCGAAGAGTTATTGGCCCATAGTGAAATTTCTTCCGAGATGAGTGACAAGATTCAGGCGCTTGCCTTTGATCTCGCACATTCCTTACGTGAACGCAAAAGTTCCACTGGGAAAGCCGGTATTGTCCAAGGCTTATTGCAGGAATTTTCTTTATCTTCTCAGGAAGGCATTGCCCTGATGTGTCTGGCAGAAGCCTTACTGCGGATTCCGGACAAAGCCACACGTGACTTGCTGATCCGTGACAAAATCAATCAAGGTAACTGGAAAGAACATTTGGGCCAGAGCCAATTGATGTTTGTGAATGCAGCAGCCTGGGGACTGATGCTGACCGGCAAGCTGATGGAAACCCCACAGCAAAAAAGCCTGTCTAGCTTATTGACCGGTCTTTTGGCACGCAGTGGCCGCGGGATTATCCGTAAGGCTGTCGATGTTGCCATGCGCATGATGGGCGAGCAGTTTGTCACGGGTGAAACCATTGATGAAGCCCTGAAAAATGCCGAACCGTTGGAAGAAAAAGGCTTTCGCTATTCCTATGACATGCTGGGTGAAGCAGCACTGACCGATCCGGATTCTGAACGTTATTATCAGGATTATCAGCAAGCCATTCATGCCATTGGTCAATCTTCGCAGGATAAGGATGTTTATGACGGGCCTGGCATTTCTATCAAACTCTCTGCGCTGCACCCCCGTTATCAGCGTTCGCAAATGGATCGCGTGCATGATGAGCTCTATGCAAAAGTACTGAAACTCGCGGTCTTGGCCAAGCAATACAATATTGGTTTAAATATCGATGCTGAAGAAAGTGATCGCCTTGAGATTTCACTTGAACTGTTAGAACGCCTGTGTTTTGAACCACAATTACAGGACTGGAAAGGCATTGGCTTTGTGATTCAGGCCTATCAGAAACGCTGCTTCTATGTAGTGGATTACATCATTGATCTGGCGAAGCGCAGCCAGAAACGCTTGATGATTCGTCTGGTCAAAGGCGCATATTGGGACAGCGAAATCAAGAAAGCCCAAATTGATGGAATGTCAGATTATCCGGTATTTACTCGTAAGGTGCATACGGATCTGTCTTATATTGCTTGTGCGCGTAAGCTGTTGGCTGAACCGGATTATATCTACCCACAATTTGCCACTCACAATGCACAAACGGTAGCGACGATCTATCAGCTGGCACAACCTGAGCAGTATTATGCCGGCCAATATGAGTTCCAATGTCTGCATGGCATGGGCGAACCACTGTATGAAAATGTCGTGGGCGATCCATCGAAAAATAAACTCGGTGTACCATGCCGGATCTATGCGCCAGTCGGCAATCATGAAACCTTGCTGGCTTATCTGGTGCGCCGCTTACTGGAAAATGGTGCCAATACCTCCTTCGTCAATCGTATTGCTGACAAAACCTTGAAAATTGAAGATTTGATTGAAAATCCACAGCAAACTATTTTAAAGGCATCAAAACAAGAAGGCGTGATGGGTGCCAAGCATCCCCAGATTCCCTATCCGCAAGATCTTTATACCGATGCACGATTGAACTCTTCAGGACTCGATTTGGCCAATGATGCTGAACTCNNGTCTATGAAGCAACTTCTGAACAGGCCGAAATTGCACTCACTCAAGCAGTTAATGCACAAAGTTTCTGGGCCAATCTGCCAAAAAATGAGCGTGCTGCCTGCCTGAATAAAGCCGCAGAACTGATGGAACAGCGTTTGCTTCCGCTCATGGTTCTTCTTTCTCGCGAAGCAGGTAAAACCTATGCCAATGCGATTGCCGAAGTACGTGAGGCGGTAGATTTCTTGCGTTACTATGCAGCTCAAGTTTTGGATCTCAGTGACAATGTACAGATCCAGCCTTTAGGCACCGTGCTGTGTATCAGTCCATGGAACTTCCCGCTGGCGATTTTTACCGGTCAGATTTCAGCAGCGCTGGTCGCTGGCAATACCGTGATTGCCAAACCGGCTGAACAAACACCGCTCATTGCAGCACAAGCCGTACAGATTTTATGGGAAGCCGGCATTCCGCAGGATGTGTTACAGCTATTGCCGGGCCGTGGTGAAACCATTGGTGCACAGCTCAGTGCAGATCCACGTATTCAGGGCATCATGTTTACCGGTTCCACCGAGGTCGCCCAAATTCTACAAAAAACCGTGGCAGAACGAATAAACCAGTTTGGAGAAAGCGTCACCCTGATTGCTGAAACTGGTGGTCAAAATGCCATGATTGTGGATTCATCTGCATTGACTGAACAGGTGGTGTTGGATGTTGTGAGCTCTGCCTATGACAGTGCCGGTCAGCGCTGTTCTGCCCTGCGTGTCCTTTGTGTGCAAGAGGATAATCTGGAGGCTGTTCGCAACATGCTCAAAGGTGCCATGCAACAGTTGCGCGTTGGCAATCCGGTCTTGCTGAAAACCGATATTGGTCCAGTGATTGATGCAGAAGCCCAGCAAAATATCCAAAAGCATATTGAGCAGATGCGCAGCAAAGGTCATACAGTTCATCAGTTGATGTTTAATCAGGACCAGACTGAATTAACTCCAGGAACATTCATTGCACCAACCCTGATTGAACTGCCAAATCTGGATGATCTGGAACGTGAAGTGTTTGGCCCGGTACTGCATCTGATCAGCTATAAATATGGCGAACTGGAACAGTTGTTAGATCAGATCAACAGCAAGGGTTATGGCCTGACCATGGGCTTGCACACGCGTATTGATGAAACCATGCAAACCGTGATTGCACGAGCGGAAGTCGGCAACCTGTATATCAACCGCAATATCGTTGGTGCGGTCGTGGGCGTCCAGCCCTTTGGTGGCGAAGGTCTGTCTGGCACCGGCCCGAAAGCAGGTGGCCCGTTGTATATCTACCGTTTAATGCATCAAGTATCCGAGAAAAAACTGGCGCAGCCTTATGCAGTTCAAGCGGATCCAGCACTTGTTGAAAATAAACTTGTTCAGGAGTTTAAAGTCTGGGTAGCTAAAACTTTCCCAACTTTATCTTTAAAAGCACCTATGCAAATTGCGACTGGTCAAAGCTTTAGCCTGCAAGGNNTGCATCATGGTGATTCTTCTGAACTGATTGATTTGCAAAAACGCATTGCAGGCCGAAAAGGTGCAATTATTGGTATCACCCATTTAAGTTCGGGCAACTATGATATTCCGGTCGAGCGATTTGTGATTGAACGCGCGATCAGTATCAATACGGCGGCGGCAGGCGGCAATGCCAGCTTGATGACGATGGATAATCTCTAAATCAGTCCAATCATCTCAGCATTTTTAGCTTAAATCTTTCCTCTTTATGGCCAAACCTCTCTCCTCAGAAGGTTTGGTCTTTTTTATGCAGCTTTTAAAGCGGCTTGACTACAATAGGCTTAGGCAGATCGGCAATTTTTTGCTACCATTTGCGCTTTAAAATATTTGCGATTTCTTACTGCATATGACTTCATCTTATCAGCAACAACTTGAAGCCAAAATTGAACGCATCAGCGCTCAGTTTGCCGAATATCAACCACCTGCTTTAGAAGTATTCCAGTCTCCTGAAAAATATTTCCGCATGCGTGCTGAATTCCGGATCTGGCATACTGAAGATGATCTGTTTTATGCCATGTTCGAACGTGACGAAAACAACAATAAAAAAGTGATTCGTATTGATGAGTTTCCAATTGCAGACCGCAGTATTAATGACTTGATGCCGCAACTACTGGCAGCATTCAAGGCAGATGCCAATCTGGGTCATCGTTTATTTGAAGTCCATTTTCTGGCGACGTTAAGTGGTCAGGTTCTGGTATCCCTGATTTATCACCGCAAGCTGGATGAAAGCTGGGAACCTGCAGCAAAAGCACTGGCGGAAAAACTGAATATTAAACTGATTGGCCGAAGCCGTGGCCAGAAATTCGTCCTGACTGATGAATATGTGGTGGAAGAGCTATCGGTCTTTGATCGTCGCTATAAATACAAGCAGATCGAAAGCAGCTTCACTCAGCCGAATGCACAAGTTTGTCAAAAAATGCTGGAATGGGCATGTGATGCAGCGGAACAATCAGATAAAGATTTGCTGGAACTCTACTGTGGCAATGGGAACTTTACCCTGCCGCTTTCGACCAAATTCCGCCGTGTTTTGGCCACTGAATTAGCCAAATCTTCAGTTTATGCAGCTGAGTGGAATATTGAGCAGAACCAGATTGAAAATATTCAGGTTGCGCGTCTGTCTGCCGAAGAATTCACTCAAGC
>DFCG01000139.1:0-4824 GCA_002367455.1 Acinetobacter sp. UBA3060
ATACTTTTTGAAACACCACCAGATATTTAACATATCTATATCTCAAAGTTGATCAGATTCTTCTGAGACAGAGAATTCCTGTTAATTTGTTTGACCTATTGGGATCTCTGTAAAACTAGCGCTATAAGAGTTTACAAGCTGATCTTATAAACCTTACAAAATAAAAAACCAGCGAATCGCTGGTTTTTTATTGCAGACTATTTTAGCCAAACACGCGCATTACGGCTGCGATTAATACCCAAAGAATGACAATCGCCACGATGGGTTCAACAATTTTTGCCCATGTTGGGGTATTGATAACAATGACTTCTTCGACATCTTGATACTGCTGATTCTGGCTTACCATTTGATTAAACTCCTTCATTGATGCTTCCAATGATAGCTCTTCTTGCACAATTGGTTTAGAGCCTTTGAGTTCTGTTAGCTTGTTTGTTGTCCAAACCCAATCATCTGCTTGACCAGATAAATGTTCAATTTGCCCGGTCAGTAATTCCTGAATGCTATGGATATTATGGTTGCCGGTATCATGCAGTTGTTTTAATTCAATAAGCTGTAAATGAAAAATTTCTGAAGTGCTGTGCTCAAGCTGGGCTCGATCCAGAGTAGATTGATTTTCCGGACTGGTAGCGAGATGACGCACGATTTCCAGGATATATAATTCATCAGGATGATTGATTTCATTATAAATTTTTTGTGGGTTATGACGCCATTCAGTAATAAGTTTTCCTAAAGTTAAGGCATTGATTTCTGATATATATTTTCGTCTTTCTTCTTTTGTATATTCTTTTAGAAGCTCAGGCTTTTGAGTCTCTATCTGTTCAACAAAATATTGTACTAAATCAAAAGCCATTCACTTGCTCCATTATTTTTAATCTAATAGTCTTAAAGTCGGTTTTTTCTTTGGTTGTTCAGTTTGTTCTTCAGTGCTTGATTTTAAAGCATCTTCATCATTTTGTGTATGCTCATATTCACCTGGATCAAAGAATAAACCTTGACCATTTTCACGTGCATAAATGCCGAGTACTGCTGCCATAGGCACATAAATATCACGAGAAACGCCACCAAAGCGAGCCGAGAAGCTAATGGCATCATTGCTCATATGCAGCGCATGCACGGCATGTGGCACAATATTCAGAACAATCTGTCCATCTTTAATAAACTGCTCAGGAACCATGGTATTTGGGCGTGTGGCATCCACCAGCAGGTAAGGCGTCATATTGTTATCGCAAACCCACTCATAGATTGCACGTGCCATATAGGGACGGGTAGGGCTAAGGTTGAATTCTTGTTCGGACATGAGGTTTCTCTACGGGTGCTTGAGTTGCGCTGAATAACGGTTCTTTTCCTGTAATGTCATGGATTTTACAAAGGCAGGACGACTGAAAATTCGTTGGCAATATAAATAAAACGGACGGCATTGCTGCTGTGGTAATTCTACGCCCATCTGTTTCAGACGGATAAAAATTGGTGCCAGCATACAATCCAGGATACTAAATTGTTCAGACATAAAATAGGGAAAATGCTGGAAGAGTGGCATCAGTGAAATCAGGATATCCTGTAACTGCTTTTGTGCCTGAGTTCTGGCTTTCTTATCTAGCGTATCAGGATGGCGTAACATGATATCAGCCAGCTTTAACCAGTCATTTTCAAAGCGCCAGATGTATTGTCGTTGCTCTGCGCGGGGCATTGGAGCATCGGCATACAGTTTATTCTGACGATAACGATCATCTACATATTCTGAGATAATCGAAGTATTAAATAATTTAAGTTCATTTTCGATCAGCATCGGCAATTGATTATAAGGATTGAGACTGGCCAGATCCTCATCATCGGCATCCACCAAAATCAGGTTATATTTAATCTGTTTTTCGGTAAGCACATAGCGAATCCAATGGGAACGAAAGTCATCGGCATGACTATAGAGAGTGATTCCTTGAAGAGGCGCGCTTTCGACTGACATAAATCCTGATGAGCTTCTAATGAATAGACTAGGATACTAAAATTCAACCTAAAAAGCACCAAGCATCAAAGATCAATCGGCTTGAGCCGAGGTAGATTATAAGAAAAACAACTGGAGGAAAATAAGATGCTGATCAAGCTTCCTGTCATTTTGCTGTTTATCTGTATTGGGATCGCAAATTATTATTTGATGAAGTCATTCTGGTGTCATGAGGGGTATGGGGGAAAGATGTGCACGAACAATAAAAAGAAAATAGTTCTAAATGACCCACTAACCGCCATAAAAAAACCCTGGAAAATCCAGGGTTTTTTGTCCGATTCGGTAAACGAATTAACGTTTAGAGAATTGAGGACGTTTACGAGCTTTACGTAAACCAAGTTTCTTACGTTCAACTTCACGAGCATCACGAGTAACGAAACCAGCTTGACGAAGAGCAGGTTTTAAAGTTTCGTCAGAAGCGATCAATGCACGAGTAATACCGTGACGGATAGCGCCTGCTTGACCACCAATACCACCACCAGCAACAGTGATGTAAAGGTCATATTTGTCAGTAGCTTCAAGAAGCTCAAGTGGTTGGTTAACAACCATACGAGCAGTTTCACGACCGAAATACTGTTCAAGAGTACGGTTGTTAATTACGAGTTTACCAGTACCAGCTGATAGGAAAACACGTGCAGTTGCGGTCTTACGGCGACCTGTACCATAATTAGTAGCCATGTGCTGTTATCCCTTAGATGTCCAAAACTTGTGGCTGTTGAGCAGCGTGTGGATGCTCAGTACCTGCATACACTTTCATTTTCTTGATCATTGCATAACCAAGAGGACCTTTAGGTAACATACCTTTAACAGCTTTTTCTAGAACTGCTTCTGGTTTGTGAGCGATTAACTTTTCAAAGTTAGTCTCACGGATACCACCAGGGAAACCAGTGTGGCGATAGTATTTCTTATCTTGTGACTTTTTACCAGTCACAGTGATTTCTTCAGCATTGATAACAACGATGTAGTCGCCAGTGTCAACGTGAGGAGTATAAGAAGTTTTATGCTTACCGCGTAAACGACGAGCGATTTCAGTCGCAAGNNAACCACTACCTATTATAGTTGGTTTGGACTATGGAATCTGTCCAAACTAAAGGAGACGCGATTCTAAACGAATACGTGAAGAATCACAAATGAAAATTAAAATTTCAAGCGCTGTATTTTATCTAATCTCCCTGGTGAAAGAAAGACCTAAGCCCTTATATGCTACAAAAACTGCAACTATATTTGTAACCATAGTTTCAATGGTATCAAAATATTGATTTATAAGTACTCTTTGCAATGATTACTACAGCGTAGGCGTGATCGGGTTATAATATTTCTCAGCTTTGCCAAATTGAGAAGATGATGCTGCCTTTATATGTCACCAGTGGGGAACCTGCCGGAATTGGTCCTGATATTTGCCTGAGTCTTGCAGATCGTGTTGATGAGCGCCCAATTGTGGTATTGGCGGATATTCATATGCTCGAGCAACGTGCTCAGGTACTCAAATTATCGGTTGAGCTGATTGAATATCAAGGACAGGAGTCATCTTCAGGCATCGGTCAGCTATTTGTAGAGCATGTTCCCGTGCAGCAAGACGTCGTATTGGGTGAGCTGAATCCGAACAATGCGGCTTATGTACTGGAGCAACTGCGTCGATCCGCAGACTATGCCATGTCAGGAAAAAGTGTCGGCGTCGCGACTGCGCCTGTACAAAAGTCCGTGATAAATGAAGCGGGCATTTCTTTTAGTGGTCATACCGAGTATTACCAGGAATTTGCTGGTGTTCCACGTGTAGTCATGATGCTGGCCACCAAAACTTTACGCGTGGCCTTGGCCACTACCCATCTTCCGCTTCGTGCCGTGGCAGATGCGATTACGCCTGAACGCTTGCATCAGGTGATTGATATTCTGATTCACGACCTGAAATCCAAATTCAAGATTGAACAGCCAAATATACTGGTTTGCGGTTTAAATCCGCATGCGGGTGAGGGCGGTTATTTGGGGATGGAAGAAATTGAAGTGATCAATCCGGTACTCGAAAGCTATCGTGCTCAAGGTATCAACATGAGTTTAAGCCTACCTGCTGATACTTTATTTACNNGGGTTTACCTGTGTTAAAATCACAGGGCTTTGGTGAAGCCATTAATATTACCCTCGGCTTACCGTTTATTCGAACTTCTGTTGATCATGGCACAGCACTCTCCCTTGCGGGGACGGGACTTGCGAAAAGTTCCAGCCTGCACGTTGCTGTCGATTTAGCCCTCGATCTGGCGCGCCACTGATTATTGTTCATCACTCACGTTGGAAATGTTTTTATGTATCAAATTAATGCCTTAAACCCAAAAGATGAAGGGCATCAGGCTCGAAAAAGATTTGGTCAAAACTTTTTACATGACCAGCGTGTCATTGCCAAAATTGTACGCTCAGTCAATCCGCGTCCAGGTCAGAACATCCTGGAAATTGGCCCGGGTCTGGCCGCTTTGACTTCACCTTTAATTGGTGAATGTGATGCCTTAACCGTACTTGAGCTGGATCGTGATCTGGCTGCTGGCCTGCCGGGTCGTGTGCCGCATCCTGAACGTTTAACCATTATTGAAGCCGATGCATTGAGATACGATTATTCTCAATTGTTTCAGGAAGATCGTCCATTACGTGTCGTCGGTAACTTGCCCTATAATATTTCAACGCCACTATTATTCCATCTCTTGGAATTTGGTGACAAAGTGCAAGACATGCATTTCATGCTGCAAAAAGAAGTGGTGGACCGCATTACCGCATCACCCAATACCAAGGAGTATGGCCGTCTGTCGGTGATGATTCAATATTTCTGTAAACCGACTTTC
>DFCG01000075.1:0-844 GCA_002367455.1 Acinetobacter sp. UBA3060
AAAAATGTACTTTATTTAATCAATTTTTTATGATAAAAATACTCACAACAAATTAGTATTAACGATAAATAGATCGGACAATAAATATCTATGAAAATCGTGCAAGAAGAAACATTACAACAGGTCGAGCATCATCTTAGCTCCCGCTATAATATTGATATGATGTCCTGCCTTTTTTTCATGTTGGGGATGCTGATCTGCGGATTCATCCTGCATACTTTTATTTTCTAAAATTATTGTATTCATAAAAAACCCAGCCTGTGCTGGGTTTTTTCGTTTCAGGAATTAACCATTGCGTTTGGCAAAGTCATCCATAAAGTTCACCAATGCCTGCACGCCCTCTAAAGGCACGGCATTATAAATACTTGCGCGCATACCGCCAACCGAACGGTGACCAGCAAGATTCAATAAATGCTGCGCTTCAGCTTCTTTCAGGAACTGTTTCTCAAGATATGAATTAGCCAAAGTAAATGGTACGTTCATGATCGAACGGTTTGCTTTTGCAATCGGATTCGCATAAAAATCGCTTTGATCGATATAACCATAAAGTAAGTTAGCTTTCTCAAGGTTCACTTTGTGCATGGCATCTACACCGCCATTTTCCAGCAACCACTCAAATACTAAGCCAGATAAGTACCATGCATAAGTTGATGGTGTGTTGACCATTGAGCCATTTTTCGCTTGATCTGAATATTTCAAGATGCTTGGAATTTCAGGTTTNNGCAGACAGGTTCCATTCGCTTTGTGCACTGATCGCATATTTACCATCAATTTGGATACCTGCTTTTACAACATTGATATCGCCATAACGTTGCGCTTCTTTCAAGGCTTTTTCAGACCAGAT
>DFCG01000075.1:948-4221 GCA_002367455.1 Acinetobacter sp. UBA3060
GGTAATGCAGCAGGACCAGCACAGAAGTTGTACGCGCGCATGATTTTTCCTTTCAGAGTGAAACACAATCAAATGATGGCATTTAACCATATCTGGCAGGGTCTTGCACAAAATTATTTCAATCTATGAGTCAAGATAGAGTCAAAAAATCAATGTAGATTCACAAGATAAATTGACCAGTATTTTAGCCTGCTGTTTTTATCATCTTTGCACTAACAATTGAAAATATTCAAAATTAAGCTATTTTTTAATTTTAGATATTCCATCAAAAATAGCCAATAAGTATTTGAAATACAGATGTAAAAGAAACAATACTATAACTTTACACTAGTTCTATCTGCATACCTTTGATTTATACTAGCCGGATAACATTACCGGCTTTAAATCAGTTTAGCGACTTTATGAACTTAAAGAAGAATAAAAGACAGCTTGTCTGGAGTTTAAATCTGCTTGCATCGATGATGTATGGCAGCTTTGCTCATGCACAGAGCATCAGCTTTCAGGACGCTGAACGTCAGTTGTTGCAAAATTCTTATAGCAGCCAAGCCTATCAAAGTCTGGAACAGGCNNTAAAAAATAGTTTAAGACAACCTATTCAAAATGGGGTGGGCTTAATTCCTGATAGTTCGCATGTCGTGCTGGATGACCAGGTGATTCGTCCGACGATTTCAGTCATGATGCCGCTTTATACCGGTGGACTGACAAGCAGCGCCAAAGAAATCGCCAATATTCAGGTCGGTCGTAGTCAGCTCAGCAACAAACAGCAGCAAGACACGCAGCGTTTTGAACTGATTCAAAGTTATTTTAATGTACAACTCCAAAAGCAACTGCATGCAGCAGCACTATTTAACCTGAATGCCATGCAACAGCATTATCGCAATGCCTTAAAGATGGAACAGCAAGGTTTTATCAGTAAAGGCCAGCGCATGCAATTTGAAGTGGCACGTAATAATGCCGAACGCAGCCAGCAAAACACGCAAGCCAATTTGAATGCTGCCCTTTTCCATCTGAATAATCTGCTTCAAGAAAGTAGCATCACTGAGCTTTCAACGCCTTTATTTGTCAATAAAACCGAGCCACAGGCCTTAAATCATCTGCTGAAAACCTTTAGTCAGAACTCTGCGCTGATTCAAAAAATGCAGCTGGATACCCAATTGGCTCAAGCCAATGTCAAAGCCCAGCAAGCGGCAAAAAAACCGAATGTTTTTGCTTTTGGTGAATATAGTCTGGATCAAAATGAAAACTGGATTGTCGGGGTGGCTGCCCGTTATAACTTATTTTCTGGCATCGATAAAAATAAAAATATTCAGGCTGCCGAACTCAAACGCTCTGCTACAGAACTGCTTACTGCACGCACCCAGCAGGAAATTGAAAATCTGATTTATAAATCTTATAGCGAAGCACTCAGTGCACAGCAAAGTGATGCGCTTCTGGCACAAAACTTGAAAGCCGCACAGGAAAATTTACGCATCCAAGAATTGTCTTTTAAAGAAGATATGGGCACCGCCACACAGGTCATCGATGCACAAAACATGCTGAGCGGACTACAAGCTGAAACTGCCTTGAATGCCTACAAATATGTGATGTCACTGGCCACCCTATTACAAAGCCATGGCTCGATTGCAGAATTTCCGAACTACATCCAACATACCAACACCCACTATATTCGCTAATGGAGCCGAACATGAACGAAGATCAAAAACCCAATGATCCTGTGAATGAAGCGGCTTCATCCAGCGATATAGAAAAATCTCCTGCACAACAGGTAGAAACAAGAACTGGAATAGAAAATAATGCGGCGACTTCGACCGAGCATGAACAAGCTCCTGAAATCTCCAAAAAGAAAAAATATTTATTGCTTGCCCTGATTCCAGTTCTGCTGGTAGTCATCGCTTTTGGATTATGGAAAAGCTACCAACCTGCTCCGCTGGAATTGCAGGGTCGTGTAGAAGCTGAAACGGTTCAGGTAGCGACCAAAGTGCCAAGCCGTATTGAAGAAATTTATGTAGAAGAAGGTCAGCAGGTCAAAAAAGGTGATGTACTGGTGCGCTTAAACAGCCCGGAGATTCAAGCAAAAAAACAGCAAGCCGTAGCGGCTTTACAATCTGCATTGGCTTTACAATCGACTGCTGAACGTGGCTCGCAGGAAGAAAATATCGCCAGTCTGTATGCCAACTGGCAATCGCTGAAAGCACAGCAAAATTTAGCCAAAGTTTCTTATGAGCGTGGTGCAAATTTATTTAAGGAAGGTGTGATTTCACGCCAGCGCCGTGATGAATTGTATGCAGCCAGTCAATCAGCGGCGCAAATGACAGAAGCGGCGTATCAGCAATATGCACGTGCCAAACGTGGCAGCACCTCGCAGCAAAAGAGTTCTGCCGATGCACAGGTAGATATTGCCCAGGCTGCGCTGGATGAAGCCAATGCATTAGAGGCAGAAACCCAATTAGTAGCACCTGTAAACGGAACGGTGTCTAAAACCTATGGCAAAGTCTCGGAGCTGGTAGCCACCGCAGTCCCTGTGGTCAGCCTGATTGAAGATCAAATGTGGGTGAGCCTGAATATTCGTGAAGACCAATATGCCCCGTTTCAGAAAATGAGCAGTATTGAAGGTTATATTCCCGCCCTAGATAAAACCGCCACTTTTAAAATCAAGCAGATCAGTGCTGAAGGTGAATTTGCCACCATTAAGACCACACGCCAAACCGGCGGTTATGATGTGAGAAGTTTTAAGCTGCATCTTGTGCCCACACCAGCGATTCCTGAACTGAAAGTTGGGATGAGCGTGTTATTTAAACTGAAAGAGACCCGATAATGTGGACGGGTATATGGCGCGAACTGCGCTATCTGCTCCGCGAAAAATGGGATCTGTGTCTGGTCACGCTCGCACCTGCACTGGTGATTATTTTATTCAGCAGCATGTTTGCTCAAGGGAAACCGGATCATTTACCGATTGCGATTATTGATCAAGACCAAAGTGCGCTGAGTCAAAGCATTTATCAGCATGTGGCGCTGAATCATACTCTTAAAATTGCTACGGTGTCGGAACAAACAGCTGAAATTGAGCGCCTGTTAAATCAAAATAAAATTTGGGGTTATATCCATATTCCCAGCGGTGCCGAGCAACGTCTGGTTCGTGCCCGGGATGCTGACATCAGTATTGCCTTTAACCAGAGTTATTTCAGTATCGGAAATACCATTTCCTCTGCCATGCTGGTCAGTACCCTGCAAGCACTGGCTGAATTTAGCGGACAGCAATATCTGGGCAACCGG
>DFCG01000101.1:0-13066 GCA_002367455.1 Acinetobacter sp. UBA3060
CTATTTGCAACAGTGCCTTAAGTCGCTATTTGGATGATGGCAATCTACCGATTTGCAACAATTGGGTCGAAAATCAAATGCGTCCCTGGGCATTGGGACGCAAGGACTGGTTGTTTGCTGGCTCGCTACGCAGTGGTCAGCGAGCTGCGAATGTCATGACCCTGATTCAGTCAGCAAAGCTGAATGGGCTAGATCCGTATGCCTATTTAAGTGATGTGCTGAAAAGGTTGCCGACACATAAAGTGACCCAGATTGAAGAATTACTGCCACACCGCTGGAAACCCAACTCAAATTAAAAAATAGCGATGGGGTTCAGCGGACGCTTACGCTGTTTTCAATGTAGTATTCAATAATCGAGATGATCATTGCAAAAACTTTTCATTTCTGATGTCCCAAAATGGGCAATGGAAACTCGCCCCTGCCTATGATGTTACTTTCTGTGAAGGACCAGGGGGATATCATCAAATGGATATCATGGGTGAGGCACCGGATATTCCTCGACAAGCTCTTGTGAAACTTGGTACTCAGGAAGCGGAACTTTGTGTCCAAGAAGTCGATGAAATTATTGGCTCGATTTGTAAGGTTGCAATCCGATTCAGCAATATCGCTCATGACCTATTACCTGGACAAATTCAAGCAGAGACTCTCCAACTGGTCCAAAATAGGATTGAGCAAATATTCATTTATTGCACTAAATAGCTTTCACAAAGCTTCTATGAAGGGCTTATTCTAACCGTTGTTTTATCACGGCATAAGCTACACCAGTCACCACACTTCCAATCGCAATCGCCAATAAATATTTTAATGGATAATTCATCGCATTCGGAATGATCAGTACCATTACACCGCCATGAGGAGTGACTAGTTCACATTTAAATAATGCAACCAAAGCCCCAGTTACAGCACCACCTGCGATCGCGCATGGAAGCACTCGAATCGGGTCTTTGGCAGCAAACGGAATAGCCCCTTCCGAGATGAAACATAGGCCCAGAACTACAGCAGCCTTCCCTGCATCTTGCTCAGGTTTGGCAAATTTATGCTTTGCCAGAAAAGTTGCAATTGCCATACCCAATGGCGGTACCATACCCGCAGCCATGGTAATCGCCATCGGTCCGTATGTTTGTGACGTAAGTAAGCCCACCGTAAAGGCATAAGCCGCTTTATTTATTGGCCCCCCAACATCAATACACATCATACTCCCAAGGATAATCCCCATGATCATGGCATTGGTCGTCCCCATATTGGCAAGGAAGTGTGTGAGTAATTCAAACAATTGTGCAACAGGCTGTCCAACCACATAAATCATGATTAAACCAACAGCTAAACTGGCCAATAGTGGAATAATCAAAATTGGTTTTAATGCTTCTAGGCTACTTGGGAGTTTAAGCTGTTTTGATAAAAATAACGCAATATAACCTGCAATAAAACCTGCAACTAATCCACCGAGAAAGCCTGCCTCTAATTGTGTTGCAAGTAAACCGCCAATCAAACCTGGAGTTAAACCCGGACGATCCGCAATAGAATAAGCAATGTAACCTGCCAGCATAGGTACCATAAGAGTAAATGCTGCAGCACCTATTTGCTTTAAGGATGCGGCAAAGCTTCCTTCAACAGGATTGAGGCCAAACATAAACGAGATGGCAATGATCAAACCGCCCGCCACCACCATCGGCAGCATGAAAGACACCCCTGTTAAAAGGTGTTTATAAATTCCAGTTTTTTCTTTGTTTTCATTTTCTGTCTTAGTGGCTGTTTGCTTACCCGTTTCAAGCACTTTGGCTTCAGCAATTGCGTTTGCAAAAGTCTTATCCGTTTGCTTAAGGGCAAATCCTGTACTGCAGCGATATACGCGTTTGCCTACAAAGCGATCTGTATTGACCTCAATATCCGTTGCTAAGATCACCACATCTGCTTTGGCAATACTTTCTGCCGATAAAACATTTTTAGCCCCAACCGATCCTTGGGTTTCAACATCAATCTGATAACCGTGCTTTACTGCACCTTGTTGTAAGGCTTCGGCCGCCATAAACGTATGCGCAACACCAGTTGGACATGCTGTAATGGCGACAAAGCGTGTAACCCCTACATTGGCTGCAATAGTTTCATCTAAAGCATCTGAATGCTCAAGAACTTGTTGCAAAAGCATGATCGCATCGTGTTGCGCGTTATTCAAACCAATGACTTTCACAACCTTGTCACGCAGTTGAGTCGCATCTGCCGACTTCTGTCCAACAAAAACAACCGTATCAATAACATTTGATAAATCGAGATGCTCAACTGATGTCGCCACATCATTGGAAATACCAAGTGCTGTTGCTGCTTTGGACAGTTTTTTGGCCAAAATCACTGCATTAATCGGCTGCTCGGGACTATGTGGCACAAATAAAATATGTTTTATCTCTTGCATCGTATTAACTCAATGATTGGACTGAGATTTGCGATTTCAAATCTTCAATAACAGCAAAGTCTGGAAGGGCAAACCCAATTTGGGTCACAGCATTGCTCGCAATTGCGGTTGCTGTTTTCAATGTTTCTTCTGGGGAAGTTGAACTCAACAAGCCATGAATCATACCTGCCAGCAAGGAATCTCCCGCACCCACCGTACTTTGGACGGTGACCTTCGGTGCAGTAGCATGCAGGGTTTGCGTGCGGTGAAGCCAGTTCACCCCGTTTTCACCCATCGAGACCACAATATGTTCGATCTGACTATTTAAACTGGCAAAAAGATGCTGCTGTTCTGCAAACGTTTCTGCTGGCAAATGGTAGGTTTCTGTCAACTCATCTGTATTAGGCTTAATCAACCAAGGATGGGCAGCAATTGCTGCTTTCAACGCAACACCACTGGTATCTACTGCGACTTTTTTACCCGCAGACTGTAACCATAGAATCAGTGTCGAAAGCTCTTCTGCAGAAAAACCTTGTGGCAAACTGCCAGCAATCACAATCACATCAACCTCTAAAATCAGTTGAGATAGACGTTCACATAGTTGTTGTTTTGCTGAGGTATCTACAAAAAAGCCCTTGCCATTGATGTCAGTCATCTGACCAGAAGCTTCTGCAACTTTAATGTTTTGTCGTGTTTGACCTGCAACATAAATAAATTGGTTATCAAATTGCTCTTGCTGGATATGATGGTCAAAAATTTGACGGTTTTCTTGCCCCAAAAAGCCACTCACAATCAGTTCATGTCCCAAATCCTTAAGGACCTGTGCCACGTTTAAGCCCTTACCTGCTGCATGGCTTTGGGCTGTTAACTGACGATTGACCTCGCCAACTTTTAGTTGATCCAATTGCACGGTGAGGTCAATTGCAGGATTCAGAGTAATGCTTAATATCTTAGCCATTCGGTAATTACTCCACCAATGCACGTACGGCAGACGCACTGTCACAACTTAAGGCTTGCTGTGCGACCTGTTGGCAATTTATATAGTTCAAACCACGAATTTGCGCCTTCACCAATGGAATACTGGTACTCGACATACTCAACTCATCCACGCCCAAGCCTATCAATACAGGCACAGCTTTTGGATCAGCAGCCAATTCACCACAAATGCCCACCCATTTACCATGCTGATGTGCTGCCCGAACAGTTTGATCAATCAATAGCAAAATACTCGGATGTAAGCCATCAGCTTCGGCAGACAATAGTGGATGACCACGGTCAATCGCCAGAGTATATTGAGTCAAGTCATTGGTTCCAATACTAAAAAAATCAACTTCTTGAGCAAGAATTGGAGCCAACAATGCTGCCGCAGGAACCTCAATCATAATACCGACTTGTAAGTTTTCACATGGATGCTGTATGCGAACCTCATCCAAAATTGCTTTTGCTGCTCGCCATTCTTCAACCCGCCCAATCATAGGAAACATAATTCTTAATGGGCGATTATCCGCTGCTTTAAGTAAAGCAACCAATTGTTGACGTAGCAACTCTGGCTTACGTAAAGTCAGACGAATACCACGTAAGCCCAAGAATGGATTTTCTTCCTTTTCAATAGGCAAATACGGCAAAGGTTTGTCCCCGCCCACATCAAGTGTACGTACCACCAATGGACGACCCGCCAAAGCATCTAACACCACCCGATAATCGGCTTCTTGTGTAGCCTCATCAGGCGCACTGCTGTGTGACATAAAGACCAATTCTGTGCGTAGCAAACCAATTGCTTCTGCCCCATCGGCCACAGCCTGTATCGTAGCGCCCACTTTGCCAATATTGGCTGCGATTTCAACTTGATGTTGATCCAGTGTGATGGCAGGTTCTAAACAATGCTGTTCCGCTTGTTCTCGCAACTCACGCTGGCGTTGGCGCTCTGCAATGGCATGATCAATCTGACTTTGCTCGGGTGAGACCACATACTCACCAGTATCCCCATTAATTAGTACTATGGCATGGTTCTCAATATTTAAAACAGCTACACCCGCACCTACGACTGCTGGAATAGCCAGAGCACGTGCCACAATAGCACTATGGGCACTCGCTCCACCAACCGCGGTCAAAATGCCTGCAACACGATCCTTATTGAGACGCGCTACATCACTCGGACCAACATCATGCATAATTAAGATATAAGGTTGCTCGGGTTCTGTGACATCGGCCACACCGCACAAAACAGCCAAAACTCGCTCACCAATATCCCTTAAATCAGCCGCACGCTCTGCAAGTAAACGATCGCTAAGTGCAGCCTGTGCGGTAGCAGCCACTTCAATATGATCATGCCAAGCTGCAGCAGCAGACAACCCCTGTTTTAAACCGCGTTGTACACTTTGGAGGAGGTCTGGATCATCCAGCATTTCCAAATGTGCCATGAAGATCTGCTTAATGGCAGTAGATTCAGTATGTGCAATGAATTGACGTAAGCTATTTTTCACCTGATGAAGCGCAATTTCAAGCTTTTCATTCTCAGCTTTAAAACTCTGTCCGCGACGTTCATAACTAAATTCATGTGGCTTCACCACATGTGCAGGACCAAAAGCAAGGCCAGTTGATGCCGCAATACCGCAGCTACCCGTATCGCCATGTGATTCAAAAGGCATTAATTTTAAAGTATTTACGACTGGGTCACTACTGCTGTGCTGATGAGATACAAGATCAACAGCTTCAACCTCTTCTCCTAAGCCCTGTTGAACTGCATCAATAATCTGTTCTAAGCCTGCTACAGCATCAGTATCAGGTTGTGCAATAAAAGTCAGAGTTTGACCACGACGACATCCCATGGCTAATAATTTGGTTAAACTTTTTGCCGAAACGTAAGCCCCCTCATCTACAGCAACGAGAATATCCCCTGCAAATTTCTTAGTCATATTGACCAAGTGTGTCGCGGGACGCGCATGTAGACCATGAGCGTTAGCTAAGACAATACGACGAGATGGCCAATCAGGAATCAGTTCAGCACCAATTAACTGCGCCAATTGGTGACTATCTTGCTCTTGGTTGAGGGTATGAACTTGTTCAGTATCAAACAAAATATCCATTAACCGTTGAAACCGTTGCATATCCAGTTGCTCATTACTGGCAATACACACCAAAGTCTTGAGCATTTCCTGCTGATGGCTTAAAACCTGTTCCGCTTTTACCAAACTTACAGCTGGGCTCAAAACATGCTGGTTAGAAGTGATCGACCACACTCCCTCCCCTAAATGAATCATGCTGTTTAGGTTTAAACCCGACAGAAAACCACACTCCACCATTTTTTGCTGTTTCAGCAACTGTGTTGCCTGCCAAATTAAATCTTCTACATCAAGTGCGGGAACTTGGGTGGCGATTAAATTTTCATGCAATGCCAAAGATGCGGGTTGGGCTTGTAATAATGCAATAATTTGCTCTGCAGATTGAGCCTGTTTCACTTGATCAGCGACATCGTTAATTAAAGCCCGCGTCAAAATTTGTAAGACTTGCAAATGCTCATCTGATTTCGCAGCAATCACCACTGCTAAATAAATTTTATTTTCACCGTCCCAAACAACTCCTTCAGGAAAGTGCGCCAGACGAATCCCAGTTTTTAAAATAGATTGGCGAGACTGAGGCGTCCCATGCGGAATGGCAATTCCTTGTCCTAAATACGTTGCACTTTGTTGTTCGCGCCCGGTCAACCCATGAATATAATCAGGTGTAACCAATTGGTCTTCGACCAAGATATCGACTAGACATTGCAACGCTTGTGCTTTATCAGTGGCGTGTTGTTTCATTCGAATATGTTGTATATCTAGCGCGAGCATAAAGCGTCCTTGCAAAATAGCATAGTGAAAAGCTATGCCTTTTTACTGGAGAAAAAATAAAAGTCGAATTCTACTCAGGATTTACACAAAAATCTGTATATTTTGATTTTATCTTGATAATCATTATTACGACGCAATTAAGAAACGACGAGATTCTCCAAAGCCCAGTGTTGCGATAGTTGGGTTTAGTTCTAATTGAACCGCTCTATCTCTGATTTCAGGGGTATATTTAGGTTTTTCATCGGATCACTACGCTTCGCTACGTCTTGCGAAGCAATGCGTCTCATCTCAGAAAGTTTGGTCTCCGACAAACCCGGTACGGTTCAGTTTAAGTCGTAAAATTGAAGTTAGATGTTTTTGCATAGATCCAAGTGTTAAATCATCATTGCGATTCTTGCGTACCACACCCTAGGCACGTGAAAAAGTAGAAAGCTTATATTTGTACGTGTTACGTCAAAAAGCAAAACAGAAACCGTAGCCCCAGGCAACACCCCTCTCATCATAAAATTATACC
Organism: Acinetobacter sp. UBA3060; assembly: GCA_002367455.1. Taxonomy (GTDB): domain Bacteria; phylum Pseudomonadota; class Gammaproteobacteria; order Pseudomonadales; family Moraxellaceae; genus Acinetobacter. Next base: position 6,731 of record DFCG01000101.1, read on the forward strand.
AGTCAGTAAAATACCTTTAGATTAAGCATGTGTATGTTGGTTATTATTGTTGATTATCACAATAAATTAGTGACCAAAAATCAAATTACCCCACCCTACATTAAATTACACCACACAAAATAAAAACTCTATATAACTGTTATATATAGAGTTTACTAACATACCAATTATGTTATTTAGTGTATTTTATGTTGGTGACTCTTACCAAGGTTGGTTTTTTTCAAAAGGAAGCTTTGTTTACCCAAATTATTTAGATAAGAATCTCTTTTTCCAAAGGAAAGTTGGCAAAGCCTTAGTAATGTGAGTAATGAAATCGCTTACTCTTTCTCTAGTTTGACCAGGCAATCCGATGTAATATCTGCAATGGTTCTTGCACCAGTCAATGTCATTGCCACACGCATTTCTTTCTCAATCAAATCTAGTAAATTACTTACCCCAGAACCGCCGGCAGCACCAAGTGCGTATACAAATGCACGACCAAGCATACAAATATCTGCACCCATAGCCAACATACGTACCACATCAAGACCGTTACGAATCCCTGAATCTGCTAAAATTTTGATGTCACCTTTGACCGCACTTGCAATTGAAGGAAGCGCACGAGCAGAAGACAAAACACCATCAAGCTGACGACCACCGTGATTGGAGACCACAATTCCATCTGCTCCGAAACGTACCGCATCCTTGGCATCCTCAGGATCTAAAATCCCCTTAATAACCATGGGACCCTCCCAATAATCACGAATCCACTCAAGATCTTTCCAAGAAATTGAAGGGTCAAAGTTATTTCCCAGCCAACCGATATAATCTTCCAGACCTGTCGGCTTACCTAAATATTTCGAAATGTTACCCAAATCATGCGGACGACCCAATAAACCGACATTCCAAGCCCAGTGTGGGTGCATACACGATTGCATATAACGACGTATTGCAGCATTTTTACCACTCATTCCTGAATGTGCATCACGATAACGCGCACCTGGAACAGGCATATCGACTGTGAATACTAAGGTAGAACAGCCTGCGGCTTTAGCACGTTCCAAGGCATTTTTCATAAAACCACGGTCACGTAGTACATACAGTTGAAACCACATCGGACGTTGAATCGCAGGTGCCACTTCTTCAATTGGACAAACTGAAACTGTTGATAAGGTAAATGGAATGCCCTTTTTATCTGCGGCAACCGCGGCTTGAACTTCACCACGACGCGCATACATACCCGTTAGACCTACAGGTGACAATGCCACTGGCAACGCCAAATTTTCACCAAACAATTGCGTTTCTAAGCTCAGCTCAGACATGTCATTTAACACACGTTGACGTAAAGCGATTTTTGATAAATCGTCTACATTACGCTTTAAAGTATATTCCGCATAGGCACCACCATCGATGTATTCAAATAAAAATGGCGGTAAACGACGTTTCGCAGCTTCACGATAGTCATTTGCAGAAGAAATAATCATAACTTATGTCCTATTTAATCGACTCGAACGTTGACGACGAGCTTCTTCTTCATCGATCATACGTACGCGTTGAACAACAAATTCAATATGCCCACAAGCTGCCTTACGTGCAGTCTCTGAGTCTTGACGTTCAATTGCGTCCATCACCTCAAAATGCTGGTCATGCAATTGTTCAAAATGTTGTGGTGTGGTGTAAACTTTACGTCGCCCTAACATCACGTTGTCTTGCAATAAATCAAACAAACTACGCATCATTTGGATCAGCACTAGATTGTGGGATGCTTCTGCAATCGCCAGATGAAAATTCGCATCCGCTATTGCTGCGTGGGCATCATCACCTAAAGCCTGAAAATGGCTAATCTGCTCAAAACATTGACGAATATTGATCAAATCACTGGGTGTGGCACGTTGTGCGGCATACCATGCTGTACCACCTTCAAGCACCATACGAGCTTCTTGTACATCAAAACGATATTCAGGATCCTGATCCATCAAACCGGATAATGGCTCAACGATTTGATACTGTGACCAATGTGCAGGCAACTGCTTTAAATAGGTGCCTGCACCCGCTTTGCTCTGAATAATCCCTGCGGTAATCAGTTGTTGAATCGCCTCACGTAAAGAGCTACGAGACACACCTAACTGTTCACAGAGTTGGCGTTCAGCAGGCAATCGCTCTCCGACTTGCACATTATTTTTTTCAATCAATAGACGTAAACGCTGTACCACTTTGTCGGAGACTTTCATTTTTTTCCTTGACCCGTTTACGGAATCATCCACGGGAAAACATAAGCTTGTAAGGTCACAATAATACCAATCATCACCGTAAAGATAATGCTGTGTTTTACTGTAAATCTAAATAAATCAGATTCTTTACCAACTAAACCCACTGCTGCACAAGCAATCGCGATTGATTGAGGGGAAATCATCTTACCTGTTACTCCACCACTGGTATTGGCAGCAACTAACAAGACTTCAGGCACACCGATTTGCTGTGCTGTAGTTGCTTGTAACGCTGAAAACAATGCGTTAGCTGAAGTATCTGAACCTGTAAGAAACACTCCAACCCAACCCAAGAATGGTGAAAAGAACGTGAAAGCCTGACCCGTATGTGCCAGTGCTAAAGCAAGCGTCGCTGACAGACCTGAATAGTTTGCAATGAACGCAAAAGCCAGTACCATACCAATCGAATAAATTGGGGTTTTTAGTTCATTCACGGTTTCAAAGAATGTCGAAACTGCCTCTTTAGGTTTCATGTTTAAATAAATAATCGTGATCAATGCCGCCAATATAATCGCTGTACCCGTTGCTGATAACCAATCAAACTTATAAATCGCATCATAATCTTTAATTTCAGGCACGACAGGTGGTAGCTTTTGAATCAATTGATGCAAATACGGCACTTTAATTGAAACTACTAAATCACTTAATGGGCCGTCCTTAACAAATAAATCTTTAAAAGGTTTGATGCTCCAGATCGTCACCATTGCTGTAAGTATCAGAAATGGAGACCAGGCTTTGGCTATCTGTGCCACACTATATTGTTTACGAGCTTGCTTGATAATAGTTTCATCTACCTGTATATTTTTGTCCTCAAAAAGAAAAATATGTTTTGGTTTCCAATACTTAAGCAAGATAGTTAAACTGATTAATGATGCAATTGCAGCAGTGATATCGGGTAACTCAGGCCCAACAAAATTTGATGTTAGATATTGCGCTAAAGAAAAAGATAAGCTGGCAACTAAAATAGCAGGCCAAGTTTCTTTAACCCCACGCCAACCATCCATGATTGCCATGATCCAGATCAATACAATTGGCACCATAAAGGGTAACTGACGACCAACCATTTGACTGATTTCCATGGTGTCAACACCTGAAACCTGCCCAGCGACAATGATCGGAATTCCCATTGCACCAAAAGCAACAGGTGCAGTATTAACTATCAGGCATAGCCCAGCCGCATATAAAGGCTTAAAGCCGAGTCCCACCAACAGTGCCGCAGTAATTGCGACGGGCGCACCAAAACCTGCCGCACCTTCTAAAAACGTACCAAAAGCAAACCCAACTAATAGCATTTGCAGACGTTGATCTTCTGTAATTGACAGAATAGACGAACGAATAACATCAAACTGTCCTGTTTTTACTGAAATCTTATATATAAAAACTGCACCGATAATAATCCATGCAATTGGCCACAGGCCGTAGAAGAATCCATAGACCATTGATGCTAATGCCATTCCAATTGGCATTTTGTATAAAAATAATGAGACCAGAAAGGCTAAAAAAACGGTAATTGTAGCGGCTACACTACCCTTCATGCGAAAAATAGCTAACGCTAAAAAAAAGAAAATAATTGGAACTAGCGCAATAGCACTCGAAATCCAGATATTGCCTATAGGATCATAAATTTGTTGCCACTGTTGAAGCATTGTCTACTCCTTGAAATGCTTAACTACTAGATTGAACAGTTTATTGTACTTAAACACTAAATTGGTATGACCAATTTAGTGTTTAAGAGATAAAATGTGCATTTTGTATTGGCGATATTAGTAATATTAGCCCAAAAACACAATATAAAAGATTTAATTTATTTTTTGGTATGACCAATTTTTATAATCTCTTAAAATTTTATATATTAGATTTCTTTCATAATTCACTTTTTACTCAGCTCAAAATTATGGATTCCCACAATTAAATTAAATCTTAATCCTAGTCTTTTGCCAGGGTTGCGATATCGCTCGGCAAGGATTTTGAAGGTTTTCAAAGTTCCAAATACCTGTTCAATCCCAATTCTTCTTTTATTGATTTCTTGGTTATAAAGTTTTAGCTCGAGATCTGGTTTTTAGTGCTTTTTTGCTTTTAATGGCCATAAACTATTTGGATACAATGTATAAATCCCTTGATAGCCTTTATTTGCAAGAGGCTTTGTTGCACAAACCTACCACTGAAAGCTTCTTGGGGAATATAATTTCTAAATGAAGAGGTCTGCACCCAAGATCTATCGTACAACCAGTTGATCTACCTACAATAAAGCCTTGCTCAGTCAAGGAAATATATCAATTTGGTTTGATTCAGCCATCCAATGGTCGCTCGATTGACTCAACAACTGCCGATGCAAAACTTGGATGAAAATGTACTAGCCCAACAACTTCATTCCACCAATCAAGAGCAGTTGATTGCCTATAAAGTGTCTTTATTTGACTCTGACGTCAGTGTCGTTCAGCATGTGGTAGCAAAAACCCGAGGTGCACCGAAAGATTTAAGCCACCAAGTAGTTGGCTTTAGTACAAAGCAACAAGGTGAGGCTCAGTTATGTGTTACGTCGTGAGGATATTCAAGTGGTGGCAGCAGAGCGGATGTTCCTACGTGGATAATTGCTCAAAAAGATTTTATAATCGGTATTAATACCAATAATTTTGTCTTTATTGCTATGTATAGACTTAATCGTTTTGATTATTCGTCGAGAGCTTAAAGCCTTAGATGAAGTTTCAACCTTTTAAGTCAGCCAAATTTATCAGTGAATGATGCTACTCACTATTTAAAAACCTTAGATGCCAAAGTAATGCCTTCCAAGGTACAGTCCTTTGCCCAAAACTCTAAGCACTTAATACATAAACTGCATCAAAATCCGGAAAATGAAAAAGTATTTAGTTCATACGCCGCCCATGAATTGCGTAGTCCTTTAACCGCGATCAAAACTCATATTCAGCTTGCACAACTGATGGCAGAACAACAGGCAAGCTCGCCCAAATTGCAACAGAGCTTGCAGCAGGTACACCTTGGTATCCGCCGATGTACCCAGCTACTGGAACAGCTTCTAGCACTTTCCTCTACCGATCAAGTACTGAGTGATATCTAGTACAGTATTGAAATTGCACGGCTCCTGACTCAGGTGATTGCCGATTTACAGTCGCTTTATCCGGAAATTGAACCCAGTTTAACAATTGACTGACCGAGCCTGACCCGAATTGCCCTACCCGATTTTGAACTAGATACCGTCTTTAAAAACCTACTTAACAATGCTCTATTGCAGGCACAGGCAAACACCATTTCAATTGCTATGCTGCATGTGTGCTGATCATTCATAATGATAATCAAAGGTTGAAGATATGCATACTTGGGACAGCGTTTCTGGCATAAATCTCCCTAGCAAAATGGGCATGGGCTAGACTTATATTTGATGAAAATGGTGTTAAACAAATATGGCTATCAGATTCAATTTACAGTGGCGCAACCTCAATATTTAAGCATTCACATCAGCCTCGCTGCAAGCGGATCACTTACTTATGAGAAGACAGGGCTAAATTTAAAGCTGGAATATCAACCCATGTCGTATCAGCAAAATCACGCTGCAAATACTGTTTTAAATAAGCAATGGTATCTTCAGCGATCAAGGGATCTTTGGAGTTATCTGCATGATTAAAAGCAATGGCATATAATTGAACCCCGCGGAGTTTTAACAACTCAAGACTCAGCAAGGTATGATTAATACTGCCTAAACGCCCTGAAGTGACGAGAATCACCGGATAATTATGTGTCTGAATATAATCAATAGTCAGGAACTCTTCGGTTAAGGGCACCATNNCGCGCAGCAAGATGCGGTGAAGCCGGATACGTAAAAATTTCCGGCATGGTCAGTTTTTGCTGGTCTTCCGGTAACAATCCACAACCCATAATTGCACGATGCTGTTCGATATCTTCTGATATATCGACATTTCCGGTCTGAATCAGCTTTTGGGTTATGGTACGAATGCCCTGCTCATTCCAATTTTTGGCCAGAAAACCAGTAGTAAAGGTTTTACCAATTGCGGTATCAATGCCGCTGACAAAATAAATCTGTGCGCTCATGCTGTCTTCCGTGCAATGACATAAA
>DFCG01000101.1:13079-24513 GCA_002367455.1 Acinetobacter sp. UBA3060
GATAGCCGGTATAAAAATCCTGTAAGGACGATTTTGTCCACCGAAACCCCTGTGCCGTCGCCTGTACACCAGTGGCTTTGATATGCTGTAACACCTGTTTCGGATGCTCAAAATGCAAGGTCATCTGTTCTTCTGTCTGCAGCAGAATGTCAAAGCCTAAGGATTCAAGCAGTTCACAGACCTCCGCTAAAGGCAGATAATCCAAGCCTTGTCCGGTCAGTGCCTTAATTTCCTTTAAATTATTGTCCGTATAACTGGCAAAACACAGATGCCCAGAGGGATTTAAGGCCTGCGCAATGTTGAGCAACAATGCTTTTAAATCCGAGATCCATTGCAATGCAGAACACGACAGCACCATGTCCAGAGACTGCGGCAGTGGCAAGGTTTCAATATTACCAATCCCCCACAAAAGCCGATTAGATTCCGGGAAGTGCTGCTTCACTTCGACATATAGGTCATTTAAAAATAAATGATCAAAGCTATAATGCTGCATAAAAAGCCGGGTAAACAATCCTGAACCGCAGCCAATTTCCAATACCCGTTGCAAATGTGGTTGTGCCACATGCTGCTGCATGAAATGCATCAACTCTGCAGCTACGGTACTTTGTACCAGCGCATGCTGTTCATAACTGAGATTTGCCTGAGCAAAACGCTGGGCAATCTGTTTGCTGTTCATCGCGGCAAACTCCTCAGCACCTGCAGACATGCGTCCAGCTCATCCGCAGAAATGTTCTGGTTCAGGGAAATTCTGAGTCTGGAGGTGTTGGCAGGAACCGTTGGCGGACGTACTGGCAGCACATAAAACCCCTGCTGTTGCATAATTTCAGTCGCCTGAATGGTGCGTTTTGCCTCACCAATCAGTACCGGCACAATTTGCGAGGTTGACGGACAGTGATATCCCAAGTCTTGAATGCCCTGCTGACAGCGTACAGCCAATGCTGCCAAATGTACTCGTTCTGCCTGAAGCTGCTCTACCTTCTGAAAAATAAATCTAGTCCAGGCCATACATAGTGGCGGCTGGGCGGTACTAAAAATTAAAGGTCGCATGCTATTGATCAGATAGTCACGAATCACTGGTGCACAGACCAGATAACCACCAACTGAAGCCAAAGCCTTGCCAAAGGTACCGACTAGGAAATCAATTTGATCCAATACTTGATACTGTTCTGCGCAGCCCAATCCACGTTCACCGCGCACACCAATTGCATGTGCCTCATCGACATAAAGCATGACTTTTGCAAACTGCTGTTTTAATGCCACCAAAGCAGTTAAATCTGTTTCATCCCCATCCATACTGAAAATTGATTCAGTTACCACAATGATGCGCTGGATAGATTCATCTGACTGATATTTTTCTAAAAACTGAGTCAAATGCTGCAGGTCATTATGGCGGTAACGCACATAGCCAGCTTTAGATAAACGAATCCCGTCGATAATACTGGCATGTACCAGTTTGTCAGCAATGATCATGGTTTTAGCATTACTGAGCGCAGGAAGAATCCCGATATTCATGTGATAACCACTATTAAACAGCAGTACTGAACGTCCAAAAGCCTGTGACATCTGTGCTTCAAGTTGTTCAAAATTGGGAAAGTTTCCTGTCAGTAAACGTGAAGAGCTTGAACTCATATATCGCTCAGACATCGGCGTGAGGTCAAAAAATTCTTCACGTAGCGTTAAGTTGGATGCCAGACCTAAATAGTCATTGGATGCCAGATTCAGCATCTCTTGGCCATTGAGTTGCAATCGTGGCTGGCTAGAAATATTGGACTTAAACTGGCGATATTGCCCTTGCTGTTTCAAGTCATCTAGCTGCTGCTGGAAATGCTCAAGATGGTTCATGCTACTGCCTCTATCTGCTGAATCATCTCCCGCATATGCTTTAATAAAGTTTCAAGTTGCTGTGTTGAAATTACATATGGCGGCATGACATAGACCAGACGGCCAAAAGGACGAATCCAGACGCCACGGCATACACATTCAGCCTGAAAACGCGCCAAATCAATAGTTCGATGTAGCTCAACTACGCCAATTGCGCCGAGGACACGCACATCTTTGACTTGTGCCAAGGATTTTAAATCCAGTAAATATTGTTCTAGTGTACTTTCAATCTGTTGAATACGCGTCTGCCAGTCTTGAGCCAGTAACAGCTGGGTACTTTTTAATGCGACCGCACAGGCCAACGGATTAGCCATAAAAGTTGGGCCATGCATGAACACACCCGCTTCACCACTTGAAATCGTCTCTGCTACATGGCGAGTGGTTAAGGTCGCTGACAAGGTCATATAACCACCAGTCAATGCCTTACCGATACACATAATGTCTGGTGTGACCTGAGCGTGTTCATAAGCAAATAGTTTTCCAGTGCGGCCAAAACCGGTGGCAATTTCATCTAAAATCAGCAGTACATCGTACTTTTCACACAACAACTTAGCTTGCTTTAAATATTCTGGATGATAGAAACGCATCCCGCCTGCACCTTGCACAATCGGCTCAATGATCATGGCAGCAATCTGTTGATGCTGCTGTACCAGCAGGTGCTCAAGTGGCTGTATATCTTCGGGTTGCCATGCCCCATCAAAACGGCTTTGAGGTGCCGGAACAAATAAACGGTTCGGCAAACTCGAACCAAAAATTTGATGCATACCAGTTACAGGATCACAAACCGACATGGCATTCCAGGTGTCGCCATGATAGCCAGAGCGTGTGGTAACAAAGTTAGTTTTTTGTGGTTGCTGACGTGCATTCCAATATTGCACAGCCATTTTCAACGCCACCTCAACCGCGACCGAGCCGGAATCGGCAAAGAAAATTTTATCCAGTTCAGGTGCCGTGATCTCAAGTAGCAGTTTAGACACATCAATCGCAGGCTGATGAGTCAAACCACCAAACATGATATGTGACATCGACTCTAATTGTTTTGTTACGGCCTGATTGAGTTCAGAATGATTATAACCGTGAATTGTGCACCACCAGGACGACATGCCATCAATCAGCTGGGTACCATCTTCAAGTTCAATGACTGCACCATTTGCAGCTTTAACTTTGTAACATGGCAAGGGTTGTGTCATGGAGGTATAAGGATGCCAAATATGCTGTTGATCAAAAGCGTCCTGCACAGAATTTACCCCAATTATTAAAACTAAAACTGATCTTAGCGCGTTAAATCTGAAAATGAAACGTCAAGAGCTACCAATCTCTTTTTGCTTAAGCCAGATCGGCTAAAAATTTTAAAATTGGCTCAACGAGTAACTTGGCATCAAAAAGGATGGCATCGTGCGTGCCCTGTATTTTTACCAAATTCAGATTTTGGGTTGTTAAAAACACAGATTCTTGACTAACTTTGTAAGGAACCAACATATCATTCTCGGAAAATATAAATAGCATCTTGACTGAATGATTTTTTAAGATATCCACTAGATTTAATTGCTGCAATAGATAAAGATGCTTAACCTGATAGTTTAAATCAATACTATTTAACTGTTGGTGCAATAATTTTGCACGTTCACGCGCTGCTGCGCCAGCTAAAGTGACCAAGGTACAGAAGCGCTGCATCCCGCGTTTTGGATCAGCCAGTATGGAGGATTTAAATTGTGTATATTGTTCAACTGGCATTGCATGTGGCCATGCTTCGTTGGCCACGAAACAGGGATTTGACATACAGCAAATCACTGGCTTGGCAATTTTCAATTGTTGCTGGATTTCATTAGCCAGCAAAAGTGCCAACTGTCCACCCAAAGACCATCCCATCAAGACATCAAAAGAACTCGCCTGCCTAACTTTTTCGGCCAAAATACTTTCCACGTTAGGATCAAAAATATCCCATACTTCAACTTGATGCTGCTGCCGTAACTGTTCTACAAACGGGGTTAAGACCGCTGTTCCTAGCCCCCAACCAGTAATCATCAGTATCTTCATTTTGTCTGCTCCAATAAAAAGGGACCAATTCAAGTTGAAATGATCCCTGTTTGTTACACGATTAATTAAGCAGGTTGCATCGCATCTACAGCCAATTCTTTAGCTGTTTTCTTGGCAGCTTCAGCTTTTAAGCCTAATTTAGCAAACAAGGCTTTGTCTTTACCTTCACCACCGTTCGGGGCAGTAAGCAATTTATCACCTGAAAATAATGAGTTAGCTCCAGCCATAAATGCCAGTGCCTGATCAGAGTCAGAGAGAGATTCACGACCTGCCGACAAGCGGATATAACTCTTCGGCATAATAATCCGTGCTACCGCAATAGTACGAATCCAGTCAATCACATCCAGTTTTTCAACATCGGCCAGTGGTGTGCCTTCAATAGGAACCAGCATATTTATGGGCACCGAACCCGGGTGAATCGGCATAGTCGCTAGTTCAAATAACAAACCGACTCGGTCTTGTACGCCTTCGCCCAAGCCGACAATACCGCCACTACAGACATTAATTCCGGCATTACGCACATGATCAAGCGTATTTAAGCGGTCATCAAAGCTACGTGTACTGATGACATTGGCATAATATTCACGTGAGGTATCAAGGTTGTGGTTATAATAATCTAGCCCTGCATCTTTCAGACGTTCCGCTTGTGAGGCATTCAGCATTCCTAGAGTCATACAGGTTTCCATGCCCAGTTTCTTGACTTCCTGCACCAGTTCCAGCACATACGGCATATCGCGTTCATGCGGATTACGCCATGCTGCGCCCATGCAGAAACGGGTCGAACCGGAAGCTTTGGCCTGTTTGGCTTCAGCAATCGCCTTTTGTACTTCTACGCGTTTTTCAATTTCCAGATCAGTATCGTAATGTGCAGATTGCGAACAGTATTTACAATCTTCCGGACAACGGCCCGTTTTAATTGAAAGCAGAGTACTGACCTGAACAGTATTCGGTTCAAAGTTTTGGCGATGAATTTGCTGTGCCTGAAACAGTAAATCCATTAAAGGCAAGTCATAAATTTCTTGTATTTCGGCACGTGACCAATCATTACGGATCATCTTGTCTGCATCATCTAAAATTCCATTGAGTAAATCATACGCTGTTTTTTTTATTTTTCTTTAGCGTTTTCTTTCATATTCATTGCCTGCTTAAAATAGCTTTAGTGTATCAAGCTATTTTGAAAGCTTATTTAACCCGAATCCTGCTTAAGCCGATGATTCCTTAATTTGAATTGTTGGCTTATTTTGATGAGTGAGTTGATATGCACATAGTGAGGCGTAAATTCCACTCAGAAACCCATGAAGACTACGTGCTTTACTCGTCACTAAATTGTATTGCCCCTTCAATAAACTGAATAATGTTTCTATCTTATTGCGTTGTCTTAGGTGATATTCATCTGATGCACAAAGTTGAATAGCCTGCATATTCTTTCGATGATAAGTAATTAAATCAATACCTTGATCTTTCAATCTAATTTTTAATTCTTGGCTGATGTAACCTCGATCCCCGTAAAGTTTTGCTTCTATACCAGCAACCAATTGCTCAACCATTTTTATATTAGCAACATGTCCATTCGATAAAGCAGAACAGGCAATTTCACCAAATTGATTCATCGCAATACGTAATTTACAGCCATAAAACCAGCCCATTGAGCTTCTACTATGTGATGCAATTTGGATTAATGATTTATGACGCTAAATACGTTGATTTTTACAAATTGGCAGAGTTGTTGAATCAATCCATAAATATTGTGTACCTTGGCCTTTCATCAGTGCCACATGTAAAGCATGTAGAGCTAATTCATGCATACCCAATTGGCTCAAGCCAATGTGAAAGCCCAGCAAGCGGCAAAAAAACCGAATGTTTTTGCTTTTGGCGAATATAGTCTGGATCAAAATGAAAACTGGATTGTCGGAGTTGCCGCACGCTATAACCTGTTTTCCGGGATCGATAAAAACAAGAATATTCAGGCTGCCGAACTCAAACGCTCTGCTACAGAATTACTCACTGCACGCACCCAGCAAGAAATTGAAAATCTGATTTATAAATCTTATAGCGAAGCACTCAGTGCACAGCAAAGTGATGCACTTCTGGCACAAAACTTGAAAGCCGCACAGGAAAATTTACGCATCCAAGAATTGTCTTTTAAAGAAGATATGGGCACCGCCACACAGGTCATCGATGCACAAAATATGCTGAGCGGACTACGAGCTGAAACTGCCTTGAATGCCTACAAATATGTGATGTCACTGGCCACCCTATTACAAAGCCATGGCTCGATTACAGAATTTCCGAACTACATTCAACATACCAATACCCACTATAGATGCTAAAACTCTTCAAATACGAGCAGTTCAGCTCACAACGAATAATGTGAGTGATTCACGAATCCTTGGGGAGTTACTTGATCAAATTCCGTTGGATGAACAGATTGATTCAGTTTATACAGACGAGGCTTATAACACCAAGCAATGCCGTCAAGTCATTGCAGACCGGTAAGCATATGCGGTAGTTCCCTCCAGAAAAAATGCAAAGCCTTAGAAAACTACAAAAGTTCATTCGCAAGAGCGAAATGAATTACTTCGAACCGTTAAATGTTTAGGCAGGACACTATGGAAGAAATGGTCAGGCTATCATCGGCGAAGTTTGGTCAAAACCAAAATGTATTGCATTAAATTATTAGGCGATAAATTAACGGAATTAGGTCGACCTCATACCCAAGTTGTCACTTGAATTCGAGTAACTTAGAAAAGATCTATCTCTGAAGCCTTTATGCAACAAAGTCACTCCAGATTGAGGATTTGAAAATTTATAGTGCAGTATATAAACAAATTGGTTCAGGAGCACAAAAGTAAGGTAATAACATCTTTTTTTAACAGTGATATTTTATTGTTCCCTACTCCTTACATTAAACTTTTATTTGTAGATTTACCTATCATTAACTCATTTTTCATTTGGATTTCCTATTATATTGAGATTGCTTTAAGAGATATTAAACAATAATATTACTGATAATTATTATCATTTACATTAACTAAAATGTTTTATACCGTTCCTCCATCATTTAAGCTTTCTCTTCTTAGTCTTGCAATTTTAGTGTCCCAGCAAAGTTTTGCCGATGATACTCAGCAATTACCGACGATTACAGTTACAGCGGAATCAGAACAGAGTGAGCTCAGCTCCGAACAGAGTAAGGCTTATATCATCCAAAATTCGTCAACCGCCTCAAAACTGAATATTCCACTCAAGGAAACGCCGCAAACAGTCAATGTCATCACTCGCCAGCAACTGGATGACTTTGCCTTAGATAATACCCGGGAAGTACTGCGTAATGCCCCTGGCATTATTGTCAACAATCAGGAAACGGAACGGAGCTCCTACCTTGCCCGAGGTTTCGAGATTTCGAATGTTTTAGTGGATGGCGTTGGTATTCCACTCGAAGGCTATAATTATAATAATGATAATCCGGACAGTTTTTTGTTTGACCGTATCGAAGTGGTGAAAGGCGCAAATGCCTTAAATAATGGAATTGGCGATCCTGGTGCAACCATTAACATGATTCGCAAACGCCCTACTCAGGAACTTCAGGCAGCCTTGAATGCCAGTTACGGTTCATGGAATACGCAGCGCTATGAAGCAGATATATCCTCTCCTCTCACCCAGGATGGAAAAATCAGAGGCCGTGTATTTGGCTATCAACAGAATGGTGACAGTTATCTGGATCGTTATGAACTGGAAAAAAACGGCATAGGTGCTGTTGTGGAGGCAGATGTAACTGACACAACCCTATTGACCGCAGGCTATACTGAAAGCAATCATAAGCCGAATGGTGTGAATTGGGGTTCTAATCCACTGATCAATACCGAAGGCGAGCAGCTCAGTTACTCACGGAATTATAATTACAGCCCAAGCTGGACCTATTGGGATAGCAATATTAAAAGTTACTTTGCCGAGCTTGAACAAAAACTGGCAGGCGACTGGACAGCCAAACTGACTTATGATGAAAAACGCACACAACGTGATTCAAAACTCTTGTTTCTGTCTGGAAAACCTGGCGCAAATGGCACTTCAGGTATCTTCCTCTACCCAGGCATGTATATTGATGACAATAAAGAACAACAAGCCAGCCTGAGTTTTAGCGGCACCTATCCGCTTTGGGGACAACGCCATGAAGCCTCATTGGGCTATGTCTGGGCCAAAAATCGTCTGGATGAATTGGGTTATGCTGGCAGCTTTGTCAATCCGCTGACCACAGATTTAGCCAGCTTTACACCCGAAGAACCAAGCTGGGATATGTCGAAAACCAGGGGTGAAATGCATATCCGGCAGAAGAACCAGAGCCTTTATGCTGCGACCCGACTGCATCTGAATGATGATCTGAAACTGCTTTTAGGTGCGAACTATGTTCAGGCTGAAAGCAGTGGTAGCAGTTATGGGACCGACACCATTTATGATGAAGATAAAGTTTTACCCTATGCCGGTTTGACCTATAACTTTAGCCCTGAATATACAGGTTACCTGAGTTATACCTCGATTTTCCGTCCGCAAACCACCAAAGCAGATGATGGCAGCATTAACAAGCCGATCGAAGGTGAAAGCTATGAAGTCGGAGTCAAAGGTTCTTGGCTAGATGACAAGCTTACCGCCACCATGGCTGTGTTCAGAACGGAGCAAAGTAATTATCCGCTTCGTGATTCTGATGGTATTCCGACTTTACGCACAACTCAGGTCAGTGACCTGCGTTCCCAAGGCTACGAGTTTGGCTTGGCGGGACAACTGACCGACCATTTTAACTTAAGCTTTGGTTATACCCAGTTTAGCCTGAAAGATCTGATCAATGGCGGTGATGCGCGTACCTTCAATCCAACCCAGTCTTTTAATCTTTTAACTACCTATCAGGTGCCGCAACTTCCAAAACTGAAACTGGGCCTTGGTGTGCAGTGGCAAGATCAGACCTATCTAGATGTGCCTGAAGCAACCGCCAATGGAGTGATTACCCAGAAAGCTGGAATCATTGAGCAGGATGCTTATGCGCTCGTGAACTTAATGGCCAGCTATGAGCTGAATGAGCATATGACCTTGCAAGCCAATGGTAATAACCTGACCAATGAAAAATATCTGTTCAATTTCCCGAATCAGCAAGGTTTTTATGGTGCACCAGCAAATTACAGCGTTGCTGTGAAATTTAAATACTGATTTTCAAACTTAGCCTTGACGACATGTTCAGGGCTAAATCATCACTACATACACAAAAACAGGTAAAACAAATGAAAAAAATGATCGCTCTGACCCTCGGACTGTCTATGACACTTTCAGCTCAGGCGCATATGCTTTGGCTGGAACGTGGCACAAATCAGCAGACTCATGCGTTCTTTGGTGAATATAGTGAACAGCTCAAAGAAACGCAGCAAGGTGCCCTCAAGTCTTTCAATCAGGCAAAGGCCGTTCAGGCCAAAAAAACATTTAGTCCTCAAATGCAACAGGATCATTTGCTCTATGCAACCCAAGGCCAGACCGATGTCCAGCTCACTCATGAATTGATCTATGGAGAATCATTGCTGAGCTATCATGCCAAATCCGGCAGACAAAACTTGAAAGCAGAGTCCGAACTGGATATTGTCCCGACCCAGATCAACAGCAATACATTTACGGTACTGTATCAGGGTAAAGCTGCTGCGGATGTTGAAGTCACAGTCTTTTCCCCGCAATTCTGGCTAAAAAAATACACCACCAACGGCCAAGGCCAGATTACGATCGCCACGCCATGGAAAGGTCAATATGTCATTGAAGTTGGCAAAGAAGCAGACAAGGCCGGAAAATTGAATCAGCAGGCCTATAAAAAACAGTATCTGGTAACGACTTTAAGTTTTGTTTATTAAGTTTTTAGATTTTCATCAGTATAGATTTATTCAAGGCCAAATATGATGTCTGTTGTAGTGCAGCCACTCGCCATTTTCTATCGCTTAGGCATGAGCTTTGGGATGGGCTACTTGTGCAGTTATTTGATCGCACTCGATCTGGCTTACTTTCTACAGGCTTTTCTGCCCAAAGCAGAATCCATCTATTTGGCCGCCGTTATTGCCCTGATTTTTTATGTCTGTTTTGTGATTGGCATCTTCTGTATCCAGAGTTTAAAAAAGCTTTCGGTCTATAGCCTGCTTCCTTTCCTTAGCTTATTTACCATCTCCCGCTTCATAGGTTAAACCATGCATAAATCTGTCCGTCAATCCATGGCATGGCTACATTCATGGTTAGGTTTAAGTTTTGGCTGGCTGCTCTTCGCGATCTTTTTAACAGGCGCGGTCACCTATTACCGGCATGAAATCAGTATATGGATGCAGCCTGAATTTGCCTCAATACAAGTCAATCAGGAAACTGCCTTAAAATCTGCTTACAGCTATTTACAGCAGCATGCACCGGACGCCCAAAACTGGTATATCGGAGTCGCCAATCATGATTCACCTGTGAATAAAGTCTACTGGCAAAAAGCGGATGGTGGCTATGAAGTCAAAACCCTGGATGCTTCGACAGGAAAAGAATTAAACCTCTCGGCCACCCAAGGGGGAGATTTTTTCTATAATTTTCATTTTCAGCTCTATGGTATGCCCTACACCATTGGTCGGCTGATTGTGACGATTGCTGCCTTTATCATGTTATTGACTCTGATTTCAGGAATCATTACCCATAAAAAAATCCTGACAGACTTTTTTACCTTAAGAGCATTTAAGGGGCAGCGCTCCTATCTGGATTTTCATAATGTTAGTTCAGTGATTGCCCTGCCGTTCTTTTTGACCATGACATTTACCGGGCTGGCGATTTTCTTTTATATCGTACTGCCTTCCGGCATGAAAAAACTCTATCCAGACAATCCCTTTCAGTATTTTGAAGAAATTCGCACAGTCAATGTATTGGCCAACTCTGTGGTTCCGGTGAAAACCGAGATGCTGCCAATTCAACATTTTATTAGCACGGCGCAGCAACACTGGGGACATGCGGAATTTGACAATATCACGGTCAAGCAGCCCAATACCCAGCTGGCACACATAACCTTAACACAGCTCAAAGATCATTCCATTACCAGAAATCAGGCACAGCTCATTTTAAATGCTGCTACCGGAAAATTGCTTGAAAATACACGCAATGAAAGTGCAATTGCCATACTCAATGCCGGCATGTATGGTTTGCATATGGCACGTTTTGCTGAACCTGCTTTACGTTTAGGATTGTTTTTCTCTGGCATATTGGGCTGCGCCATGATTGCCTCCGGTCTGCTGCTGTGGAGTCTGAAACGCCAGATTCAGAAAAAATCAGCGCGGTTTCATCTCGGACATTATTTGGTGAACCGCTTGAATATCACCATGATACTTGGCTTGCCGATTGCCATGCTGGCTTATCTCTATGCGAATCGTTTTATCAGCATCCCTGTAGGTGCACCAAATTATGAGATTTATAGTTTTTTCAGTATTTGGCTCGGCAGTTTCATTCTGGCATGTTTAACACCGCAGCAATATTTATGGAA
>DFCG01000101.1:24638-27081 GCA_002367455.1 Acinetobacter sp. UBA3060
GGTATTTTCTTATTCGTCGCGATGTTTTTATTACGTACCCAGTTTAGCTCCAGTATTAGCTTTGTGGCTTTATGGGTATTTCTAAGCCCTGTACTGTTTATCTTTATCTTAAAAATGAATAAAGCATTTTAGTATTTATTTAAAATCAGAAAGTAGTAAACAGCCTAGTGCGCTACTTACATGCCCTCTATTGAACCAATCTACTCAGTATCTGCTAAACCTTGCCAACCTACTTTTAAATATTTCAGATTCATTATTTTGGCTAGAATCAGAAATTTAAATTGGTAGGTATTTGGTAGGTAGGATTCTTTTTAACTTCATCCAATACTTATATTACGGTGAGGGTCACCGATAAAATAATCAATTAATGGTAGAAGGAATCACGCCATGGCTTTTAAAAATATTTCAGATCAAACTAACGGTTTTTATATTCCCTGTGTTTCACTTTTTGGTCCGGGCTGTGCTAAAGAAATCGGGATAAAAGCACAAAATTTAGGTGCCAAGAAAGCGCTGATTGTAACTGATGCGGGGCTGTTTAAATTTGGTGTTGCAGATGATATTGCAAATTATTTGAAAGAGGCGGGTGTTGACAGTTATATTTTCCCAGGCGCGGAACCCAATCCAACTGATATTAACGTGCATCATGGAGTTACAGCTTATAATGAAAATGCCTGTGATTTTATTGTATCGTTAGGTGGGGGTTCCTCACATGACTGTGCCAAAGGCATTGGTCTAGTCACTGCAGGTGGCGGACATATCCGTGATTATGAAGGGATTGATAAAAGTACCGTCCCGATGACACCACTGATTGCAATCAATACCACGGCAGGGACAGCTTCGGAGATGACACGTTTCTGTATCATTACCAATACCGATACCCATGTGAAAATGGCGATTGTAGATTGGCGTTGTACACCACTCATTGCGATTGATGACCCTAAACTTATGTTGGCCAAACCTGCAGGGCTGACTGCGGCAACAGGTATGGATGCCTTGACGCATGCAGTAGAAGCTTATGTGTCTACGGCAGCAAATCCAATCACTGATGCCTGTGCAGAAAAGGCGATTACCATGATCAGCGAATGGCTTAGCCTGGCAGTGGCGAATGGGGATAATCTGGAAGCACGGGATGCCATGAGCTATGCCCAATATCTTGCCGGAATGGCCTTTAACAACGCCTCTTTAGGATATGTGCATGCGATGGCACATCAGCTCGGAGGCTTCTACAACTTGCCGCATGGTGTTTGTAATGCAATTCTGCTCCCCCATGTTTGTGAATTTAACCTGATTGCTTGTCCTGAACGTTATGCCAAAATTGCCCAATTGATGGGGGTGAATACAGAAGGTTTAACCGTAACTGGAGCAGCTTATGAAGCGATTGGCGCCATTCGTCAGCTTTCGGCTTCAATTGGTATTCCATCTGGGCTGACGGAATTAAATGTAAAAGAAGCTGACTTGGCCATCATGGCGGAAAATGCACAAAAAGATGCCTGCATGTTGACCAATCCACGTAAAGCCAACCATGCCCAAGTGGTAGATATTTTTAAAGCGGCGATGTAGTACCTCAATGTAAGTATTCTCTCCAAGTATCTGACTTACATTTTTAACAGCCCCTGTTTCACTTCCTGAGGAAGTGTGCCAAGAGCAGACATGCATTTTCCTGTTCCTGGCTGATCCTTTTGCCTTCATAAGAGGATAAAAGCGGGGGGTGTTTCTTTTTTATGAAGTCCCCTTCATTATTAATATCGACATTAATCCCATGGTAGAAAAATGCCACTATTTTTTTAGCCCGTTCTAGCCATAAATAAAATTTCATAGCGTATTATCTTACGATTATATTTGATCCCTGAGGAATAAACTGCGCGTCCTTCAAATGACATGAAGGTGAGCGTAGCTGATATCAAGCATCTAGGCAAACAGCAAACTGGGTAGCCACTGATAAAAATTTTAGGATCAGGTTCAGTCTAAATTAATAAGTAAACTCACAGTAAGCAAGGATAATACTTAATATTCCAGAATATTCCTATTTTAACTGTTTAGCTTTGTACCGACAGTTACATCAGCTTTAAAGATTTTTATATTTTAACAGAGTCTGATGAACGGGATGGTTTTTGGGCATCAGTTCAATCAGGCGTTCTACAGCATCAATCGCTTCAGGAAAATGTGCCACATGTTTCAGCAAGACATCGGTTTCATTAGCCTTGAAAATGGCATCGCTCAGGCGTGATTCCAGACAATCTCTCCAAGCGCATAGAAATGGACTTTCTGTTTTGGCCAGAAATACGCCGGTACATAATTTCAAGGCTGAATCGATATACCCAGCATCTAAAGATTGCTCTGTCATTAAAAAATCAGCCTCTACATGCGCCAATAAACGATAGGGTCTGGAACCCAGCATACCACCTAATAAATCGCGTAATTGTGACATTTCTGCTTTTAAAGT
>DFCG01000111.1:0-21160 GCA_002367455.1 Acinetobacter sp. UBA3060
AAAGTGTCAACACACCCTAATAATAAACTATAAGTTAAATGGATGTTTGAGCAAGTGATGTCATAGCGGCAATAGGAATTCTGAATAGCATGGCATTCTGTGTATGCTTGTCTGAGAAAGATATAGAGATACATCGACCTGAGTATCTCTAAATTTTTCTATTCAAGTCTAAAGCAGGGCAGTCTGAATCCGGACTTTCATATCTAAAGTCTGTTGCAGAATATAGTGTTGCATCCATTTGACCTGTTCGCCCATAGGATTGACCTTGACTGCAGTATTCAGGAAGTCGAGATTAGGCTGCTTGAAGAGCTGCTGTTGCAAGGTTTGCTCCAAAATCTGACTGTTGGTTGTCAAAGGTAATGCCACCAGATAGAACGCTTTAGGATAATTATAAAAGGCATATAATAAGTTAAAGGCTTTTTGATCACCTTTGAGGTTGCCAGCACCGATTTCGTAAGCTGCGTTCTGGTTGCTATAAGTAACGCCGATTAGAAATTCCCAATGACCTTCTTGCAAACGTAGACCAAACTGTAATCCGATTTGATCCGCGGTCAGCTCGTGTTGCAGATAGATATTTAAAGGCTTGCCATCATCACTGAAAGGTTCTTGCAAGACCAAAATATTTTGCTGGTGCTGATAAATATAACTAGCAAGCTGGGCCTGTTCCAGACGGGTTTTTACAGTGGCAAGATCAAAAGCGCTATAGGGCATAAACGAAGTATATCAATAGGGAGAATTGAGTCTTACTCTAGTAATTTTTTAACTATTTGAGAACCACTACTTTAGATTATTTTCCTAGGATTTTATTGGCTTAGCGACAGGGTAATATATAGCTATACCACACAATATCCTCGCTTGAATTGGGCAAATTATTGATTCATAAAAACTGATATTCATTATTGATGAATTTTTATATGAGCTTTTGATATATCAATATCATAAAACAAGCAATGGATAGGATAAGTAAATCACTATAATGAATATAAATTTTCAAAAGTGTCATAAGTACACGTTTTTCTAAGCTGGTGTTGTCCATGTCGTTAAATGAGGAAAGACTTACTCATCTCAAACAGCTTGAAGCTGAGAGTATTCATATCATCCGNNGTCGATACAGGCTGGAAGTTTAAAGACATGATCACTTTCCGGGACAACATGGCGAAAACCCATGGTTTCGATTTGATCGTGCATCAGAATAAAGAAGGGGTTGATGCAGGTATTAACCCGTTCGACCATGGTAGTTCTAAATATACCGACATCATGAAAACTCAGGGTCTAAAACAGGCTCTGGATAAATACGGTTTCGATGCTGCTTTTGGTGGCGCGCGCCGTGATGAAGAAAAATCACGTGCCAAAGAGCGTGTTTATTCATTCCGTGATTCGAAACATCGTTGGGATCCGAAAAACCAGCGTCCAGAACTTTGGAATCTTTACAACGGTAAAGTGAACAAGGGCGAAAGTATTCGTGTATTCCCATTATCTAACTGGACTGAGCTGGATATTTGGCAATACATCTATTTGGAAAGTATTCCATTAGTACCGCTTTATTTGGCTGCAGAACGTCCTGTAGTTGAGCGTAGTGGTACACTTATTATGGTGGATGATGAACGTATGCCTTTAAAAGAAGGTGAAGTTCCACAAATGAAATCGGTACGTTTCCGTACTTTGGGTTGTTATCCATTAACAGGTGCTGTGGAATCTACAGCCAATACCTTGCCGGAAATTATTCAGGAAATGTTACTGGCAACCAGTTCTGAGCGTCAAGGTCGTATGATTGACCATGATGAAGCAGGCTCGATGGAGAAGAAGAAGCAGGAAGGCTACTTCTAATTTAATCTCCCCCTGNNAACCGATTTCTAAAGAATATGTGGAGCTTTGAGCGATGTCTCATCAATCTGATTTAATCAGCCAAGATATCTTGGGCTATCTGAAACAACATGAAAATAAAGACCTGTTGCGTTTCCTGACTTGCGGTAACGTGGACGATGGTAAATCGACGTTGATTGGTCGTCTGCTGTACGATTCAAAATTGATTTATGAAGATCAATTACAGGCCGTGACCCGTGACTCGAAAAAAGTCGGTACGACTGGCGATGCACCTGACTTGGCGCTTCTGGTCGATGGTTTACAAGCAGAGCGTGAGCAAGGCATTACCATTGATGTAGCATATCGTTATTTCTCGACAGAAAAACGTAAATTCATCATCGCGGATACGCCGGGACACGAACAGTACACCCGTAACATGGCAACAGGTGCGTCGACGTGTGATCTTGCGATCATTTTGATTGATGCGCGTTATGGTGTGCAAACCCAGACGCGTCGTCATACCTTTATTGCGAGTTTGCTCGGGATCAAGAACATCATTGTTGCGATTAACAAGATGGACTTGGTGGAATTCTCTGAAACACGTTTCAATGAAATCCAAGCTGAATATGCGGCATTCGTTGCACAATTGGGCGACCGTAAGCCAAGCAATATCATCTTTACCCCTATTTCTGCATTGAATGGCGATAACGTAGTGAACAAGTCAGCCAATACGCCGTGGTACACTGGTGAAACGCTGATGGGTACGCTTGAATCGGTAGAAATTAACCGTAGTTCAGCGAAGCAGGATTTCCGTTTCCCTGTGCAATACGTCAACCGTCCGAACCTCGACTTCCGTGGTTTCTGCGGTACGATCGCACTCGGTGATATCAATGTTGGCGATACTGTAACGGCATTGCCATCAGGTAAGTCGTCTACGGTGAAAGAAATCGTCACTTTTGATGGCAATCTTGAGCATGCCGTTGCAGGTCAGGCAGTGACTTTAACGCTTAACGATGAAATTGATATTTCACGTGGTAACGTATTAATTTGTGCTGATCAAGCGGTTCCAAATATTTCACGTTCAGTTCAAGCGACTGTAGTGTGGATGGCGGATCAACCGCTGGTGATTGGCAAGCTGTACAACATCAAGATTGGTACGCAAACCGTTCCGGCAAAAGTAACGGCGATTCATTACCGTACCAACGTCAACACATTGGAAAAAGTTCAGGTAGATAAGCTTGAGCTGAATGCAATTGCCAATGTAACTGTTGAATTTGATGCACCAGTAGTCTTTGACCGTTATCAAGACAGCCGTTTCACCGGTTCGTTTATCTTCATCGATCGTTTGAATAACGTGACGATTGGTGCTGGTATGGTGGAAGAATCAGTTGAATGGTCTGCACACGATGAGCCTGTCACTGCAGAAGCACGTGCGGCACGTTTGGGTCAAAAACCTGCTGCGGTGACTGTATCTGGTAAAGCTTTGGAAAATGCTCAGGCGCTAGAAAGCTTGCTGATTCAGCAAGGGATCGTTGCTATTGCTAAAGCAGGTTTGAATGCGGAGCAGGTTGCACTGGTTCGTGAAACTGGTGTGGTTGTGATTACCGATGCTGCTGAAGGTACAGACACGACTTTAACCGTAGATACAGTTGAAGAACTTGCTGAGAAGATTGTGGAATTGGTTCGTCTTTAAGACTGGACTGATTTGAAGAAACCCGCTGAAAAGCGGGTTTTTTATTGCCTAAATTTTGATTGCATGAAAATCATTCGATTAGTCAAAATGTGATCTTTCAATTTACTAGTCAATTAATACAATACTCCCTAGATTTGGGGAATATATGAAAAAATTAATATTGCTGGCTGGCTTGTGTGTGGCTTTTGGAGCTGAAGCCAAACAGAGCAGCCAAAGCGTTGAAGCAATCAAGCAAAAAATAATCCAGCAGTCGATTGAGAATTATCCGGGAAATTGTCCGTGTCCTTACAATACTGCAAGTAATGGTAGTCGTTGTGGTAAGCGTAGTGCTTATAATCGTGCAGGCGGATATGCGCCGCTGTGTTATCCGGAAGATGTGAGTGATCGAATGGTAAAGGAATATAAAGGGCGTAGTTAATTAAAGGCTCCGTATTTAGATAGTGAGCTAAAAAAATATTTTTGTTAGATTTGGCTTCACATGGGTAATTATTCATAAGAATCATTGAGGACTAAGGCCAGAATTGCTTTCATTTCGGTTAAACTTTTCACGCCTGCAATCCTTTTAATAATTTCTCCATTTCTAAAAATAAGCGTAGAAGGCAAACCATAGGCATTATAGCGCAAGGTTAAAATCGGAGACTGATCCACATTGATCTTGCCAAATTTAACTTCAGGATTTACCTCAGCATAGTATGTCGCCAGTTCGGCAAAGACTGGAAAATTCTGAACACAGGGCTTGCACCAGTCTGCATAAAAGCGAATCACGGCAAAACCTTCAAACCACTCAAAATCACTGTAATTGTTTTCGTTATATTCGATCACTTGGGTCATGGTTGGCCTATTATCAATTTCCTGAATAGTCCCCCGATTATACATAAGTCCGATGTAGCTTCATTCCTCATGCTAACTATGTTCAAATAAGTCCAAGATATATGAAATGCATAGATTAGGGAAAGAAATCATGTCGCAACAAACCATGCAGCAAGTCATTATTATAGAACCAGGTGGTGTCGATAAACTCGCTTATGAAACGGTGACTTTACCTGAACCTAAAGCAGATGAAGTTCTGGTGAAAGTTCATGCCTTTGGTATTAACCGTCCAGATATCCTGCAGCGTCAAGGCTTATATCCGATGCCGAAAGGGGTAACGCCAGTTCCTGGCCTGGAAGTGGCAGGTGAGGTGGTTGCGATTGGTAGTGATGTAAGTCAGTTTAAAGTTGGTGATCAAGTCTGTGGTTTGACCAATGGTGGCGGTTATGCTGAATATTGCGTCATACCTGAAAGCCAGACCTTGAATATTCCTGAAGGCGTAAGTTTTGTACAGGCAGCGGCCATTCCTGAAACTTTCTTTACTGTATGGGCGAACGTGTTCCAGATGGGTAAGGCCAAAGCAGGGGAAACTGTACTGGTACATGGTGGAACGAGCGGGATTGGTACGACTGCTTTAATGTTGTGTAAATCACTCGGAATCAAAACTTTTGCAACTGTCGGTTCAGATGAAAAAGTTGCGGCTATTTCTGATTTAACCACGGCTATTAATTATAAAACTCAGGACTTTGAGCAAGTTATTAATGAAGCCACTGACAATGGTGGTGTCGATGTCATTTTAGATATGGTCGGTGCACCATATTTAGAGCGTAATTTGAATTTGTTGCGCCGTGATGGACGTCTGGTCTATATCGCTTTCTTGGGTGGTGCCAAGGCCAAAGAAGTCAAACTGGGTCAAATCATGATGAAACGTCTGACCATTACCGGTTCGACCATGCGTGCACGCAGCACGGCTGAAAAAGCGGAAATTGCACAAGGCCTGAAAGAACAGATTGCACCATTGTGGGCAAAAGGCGAATGTCTCCCGATGATCTATAAAACGTTTAAGTTCGATCAGATTCAGGATGCCCATGCCACAATGGATACTGGAGAGCATGTGGGTAAAGTTGTAGTTGAAATTATTTAATACGAGATAAGTGATTCAAAAAAGCCAGTAATTTTACTGGCTTTTTTTAATTTTAAGTAAAATATTATTACAAATAAATATATAAAATCTTGAATAAAAATTAAAAAATGTTAACTGTTCGACACAACCTGTCAATTATGACACGTAAATTGCATGTATAGATAATTCCGACCAAATGGTTAAACATTCACATGAATGTGAGAGGGAAAATAAGATGAAAATTATTTCAACAGCATATAGTTCAAAACATAGTTTAAGAGCATTACGACGTATTCATAAAATGATTATTCGCGGAACCATCAGCTGGGTAGAGTTACATAAAATGTATCGGGCGATGCTGCATCTGGAGCGTTATATAGAAAGATTAACAATACAAAATCGTCATTCAAGCAAGAAAGCATCCAGAAAATCCAAATAAGATCTTGTATGTTTAGGGTGAATAAAGGGTCAAGATCTGATGCAAAAAAATATCTTAGACTTTGTCCTAATATTATTCATTGATCGGCATTCAGTATAATCATTCAACATCTAGCGATAAATAAGTACATGAGAATGTATTAAGTGGGGATTTATGAAGCGCCCAGCTTCAACACATGAGCGTCTTGCAGAGCGTTTAGCCAGAATTTTGACCAAATTAAACGTCGGATATCAACTCCGGGCTGCAGAGCTAGCTGCAGAATTTCAGGTCAGCACCCGCACCATTGAGCGTGATTTTGATCGTCTAGGCTCTTACTTACCCTTACTTCAAGATGAACAGAAACGATATTATCTGGAACCCTCTTATTTAGGGCGGTTTAAATTGCAGGATATCCAGACTTTTGCCCAGCTTTCGGGGATCAGTGAGTTGTATCCGGCGTTGGATATGTCTTTTATGCGTGAACTGCTGGATGAGCGGGCAAATCAGGTATTTTCGGCAAAAGGCTATTATTTTGAAGATGCCAAACAGTTTGCCGAACATTTCAAGTTGCTTGCAAGCGCAATCTATAAACGTCAGCAGGTTGAGTTGCAATATTCAGATCAATTGCGAATCATTAAGCCTTATCGCTTGATTCACCATCATGGTATCTGGTATCTGGTGGGCGTAGATCAGGACAAGTTGCGCACTTATCGCTTAAGTCAGGTGCAACAGCTCAAGCTGGTTTCTAAGGCGGAGAGCTTTGCGCATGATCCTGAAATACTGAAAATGCTGGCAGATGAAGACAGCATCTGGTTTGGGCAGCAAAAGCAGCAAGTCTTAATCAGGGTACAACCTGAAGTCACGGTCTTTTTTAAAGAGCGCCGTTTATTTCCAGAACAGCAGATCGAGCAGGAAGCCGAGACTGGAGAGTTAGTGATCAGTTGCCAGATTCGTCACGAAATGCAGTTGTTGCCTTTGGTGCGTTACTGGTTGCCCTATGTGAAAATTATTGAGCCGATTCATTTTCAGCAGAAACTGGAACAGGATTTGCAAGGATATTTACGTTCTGCTGGATAATATTGAGAAAGCAGAGCAGGGTGGCCTGATTAATGATGACGCTGTAAATAGGAATTTAATTTACTTATTTTTTGACTAACTAAATTACAGACATAAAAAAACCAGCTTTCGCTGGGTTCTTTATTTGCACCATCTTTCTATAGTAGAAGAATGGTGCCCGAGGCCAGACTCGAACTGGCACGCTTTGTGGGCGGGGGATTTTAAATCCCCTGTGTCTACCGATTTCACCACTCGGGCTTTAACAAGATGGAGGCGGAGGTCGGAATCGAACCGGCGTCCACGGAGTTGCAGTCCGCTGCATGACCACTCTGCCACCCCGCCGCGTCTTGTTGATGCGTATATTANNTCATGTAGAATGTGCAAAATTGATTCATATCAACACTTGGGAGAAGTGCCGTGGCATTAGTTCTAGACGGTCGTGCATTGGCGAAGCAAATTGAAGCTGACTTGTTTACTCGCGTAGAAGCGCTGAAAGCAAAATCAGGTCGTACTCCAATTCTTGCGACGATTTTGGTAGGTGACGATGGTGCATCTGCAACTTATGTTCGCATGAAAGGCAATGCCTGCCGCCGTGTTGGTATGGATTCACTCAAAGTGGAACTTCCTAAAGAAACCACAACTGAAGAATTATTGGCTGAAATTGAAAAATTAAATGCAAATCCTGATGTGCACGGTATTCTGCTTCAGCACCCGGTTCCTGCGCAAATTGATGAGCGTGCCTGTTTCGATGCAATCTCGCTTGAAAAAGACGTAGATGGTGTCACTTGCCTGGGCTATGGTCGTATGGCAATGGGTGAGGCAGCCTATGGTTCAGCGACGCCTGCGGGTATTATGACTATCCTGAAAGAGAACAACATTGAAATCGCTGGTAAACATGCGGTAGTTGTAGGTCGTTCTGCAATTTTGGGTAAACCAATGGCTGCGATGCTGCTAGAAGCGAATGCAACCGTAACCATTTGCCATTCACGTACTCAAGATCTTGCAAGCTTTATTAAGCAAGCAGATATCATTGTCGGTGCGGTAGGTAAAGCAGAATTAATTCAAAAAGACTGGATCAAACAAGGTGCAGTGGTTGTTGATGCTGGTTTCCATCCACGTGATGGCGGTGGTGTTGGTGATATCCAACTTGTTGGCATTGAAGAAATTGCTTCTGCTTACACACCAGTTCCGGGTGGTGTAGGTCCAATGACGATTACCACTTTAATCCGTCAAACGGTTGAAGCTGCTGAAAAAGCTTTAGGTTAATCAAATCCTCCCTAACCCTCCTTTTTCAAAGGAGGGAACTCTGATCACTATTTTTGGATGGAGTTTCCCCCTCTTTTTTAAAGAGGGGCTAGGGGAGATTCTTCAAAGACATTAATACTAATTAAAAGAAATCTAATGAGCTGCACCTTCCGACTCCCTCAAGCCCCAGAACATCTACTAAAAGCCTTGCATGATGTGATTCCACACTGTGAGCTACATGCACAGCAATTGCCGGATACACCCATTTCCCTGTGGCTGATTCCGCCAGTATTCCCAACAGATAAGCTGGATGATGAGGTGATTCGTCGCATTTGGAATGATACACCATACTGGATCTTTTGCTGGGCCTCAGGCTTGGCGATGGCGCAGTGGCTATTGGCAGAGCCGCATCATGTTAAAGACAAAGTAGTTTTGGATTTTGGGGCGGGATCGGGCGTAGTTGCCATTGCGGCGAAAATGGCAGGTGCAAAACGTGTGATCTGCTGTGATATCGATCAAGTTAGTCTAGATGCCTGTCGTGCCAATGCAGAGCTAAATGATGTCGAGCTTGAATATCTGGATGACCTATATAAGGCAGAGAAAGTGGATATTTTATTAGCCGCAGATGTGCTCTATGATCAATGTAACCGTTTCTTCCTGGATGAGTTTTTAAAATTTGCACCTGAGGTGTGGGTTGCAGACAGTCGGGTAAAAAACTTTAGTCATCCTCAATATGAAAAACTGGATGAGCGTAGTGCGACGACCTGGCCGGATTTGGATGAATCGCCCGAATTTCGTAATGTCAGTTTCTATAAAACACGTTAAATTTAAAAAATTAAAAAGGGCACTAGGCCCTTTTTGATTGTCTTACTCTGATTAAGTAACTAAGTATCAGATATTAAGAACAGGTATAACGAATAACCCGCATGGTCGTAGGGCGGGCTTCTAAAGCTTCGCGTGCACCCGGGTTCTCGCTATTATGTAAATCAGGCGTATTGCTCAAGCTGATTTGCGTGCGGCTATTACCCAGTTGGCGGCCATAGTTTTCCTGTTCCGCAGTTGGATTGGAAATTTCATTGGTGCTTAAAATCTGGATGTTGTAAGTTTTGGAATTTCCTAATACGTGTCTGCAAGCGGCTTGCAAGCGATTTTCATCCTGGCTTGGTCGTCCTGAGAGGGTGTAGCTCAAGGTTGCTGTATTGCCTGAACGTTCCAGAATTTCATAGCCACTTTGTCCATTGAATTGATGGGGTGTGGTCTGACATGCACTCAGTACGAAACTGCTCGCAGCCATAGCCAAAATTACTGTTGTTCTTTTCATATTTATAGTTCCTGAAGTCTTGGCTTAAGTATGCCATATTTTGCTTAAACTGCTGCTCTGGTCAATTGTGATCAATTGTTTAAACAGCCAATAAAAAAGGCCGCTTACGCGACCTTTTTTAATTAAATCAGCAATTAAGCAGATTTAACCGCAGCAATAAGTTCTGCTTGACGAGTTTTTAACGCTTCCGGTAAACGCTCACCTAACTTATCGAACAATTCAGTATGGCTTTCAAGCTCTTTGATCCATTGATCTTTGTCTTGAGAAGTTACTAGGTCAAACTGTTCTTTAGTGAAGTCAGAACCAGTCCAGTTCAGCTGTTCGTAAGTAGGAACTAGGCCGATTGGTGTTTCAACAGCATCAGCACGACCTTCACAACGGTCAATGATCCACTCAAGAACACGCATGTTTTGACCGAAACCAGGCCATACGAAGTTGCCTTCAGCATCACGACGGAACCAGTTCACGTTGTAGATACCTGGAAGTTTGTTGCCAGCAGCAGCAGCTTTCGCACCCACTTGCTCACCCATTTCTAACCAGTGCGTGAAGTAATCTGCCATGTTGTAGCCCGCGAATGGAAGCATCGCGAACGGGTCACGACGAACAACACCTTGTTGACCAACAGCAGCAGCAGTTGTTTCAGAGCCCATCGTTGCAGCTTTGTAAACACCGTCAACCCAGTCAAATGCTTCTGAAATTAGAGGCACAGTGTCTGCACGGCGACCACCGAAGATGAACGCAGAAATTGGCACGCCAGCTGGATTTTCCCAGTCAGCGTCAATAGAAGGGCATTGACCAGCTGCAACTGTGAAACGAGCATTTGGATGCGCTGCTTTTTCTTCGCCAGTGTGTGGTTGACCTTTCCAGTTAGTCAGGTTGGCAGGCGCTTCTTTAGTCAGACCTTCCCACCATACTTCGCCGTTGTCAGTCACAGCGACGTTTGTATAAATCACGTCTTTGTGCATGGTTGCCATACAGTTCGGGTTGGTCTTGGTGTTGGTACCAGGCGCTACACCGAAGAAGCCAGCTTCAGGGTTGATTGCATATAAGCGACCGTCTTCACCTGGTTTGATCCAAGCAATATCGTCACCTACAGTTTCAATCTTCCAGCCTTCATAGCCTGCTGGTGGAATCAACATAGCGAAGTTTGTTTTACCACATGCAGATGGGAATGCAGCTGCGATGTAGTGTTTTTCGCCTTGTGGATTGGTCACGCCAAGGATCAGCATGTGTTCAGCTAACCAGCCTTGTTGACGACCCATAAATGATGCAATACGTAATGCCAGGCATTTTTTACCCAACAATGCGTTACCGCCATAACCAGAACCATAAGACCAGATCTCACGAGTTTCTGGGTAATGCACGATGTATTTTTCTTTGTTGCAAGGCCATGCAACATCTTTTTCGCCGTTCGCAAGCGGAGCACCTACAGTGTGTACGCAAGGAACGTATTCACCGTCAGTACCAAGAACGTCATAAACAGCTTTACCCATACGAGCCATTTTAGACATGCTTACTGCAACGTAAGGAGAGTCAGTTAACTCGATACCGATATGAGCGATATGAGAACCCAATGGACCCATTGAGAATGGAACCACATAAAGTGTACGACCTGCCATTGAACCGTCAAATAAACCGTTCAATTTTTCGCGCATGACAGCAGGTGCTTCCCAGTTGTTGGTCGCGCCAGCATCGTCTTTGTTTTCAGAACAGATGTAAGTACGATCTTCAACACGTGCTACGTCAGAAGGATCAGAATTTGCAAGATAAGAACCAGGATGAGTTTCTTGATTCAGCGCTTGCATTGTGCCGTTAGCGATCATCAAGTCGATATAACGTTGATATTCTTCTGCGCTACCGTCACACCATTCAATTTTTGCTGGTTTTGTTAATTTAGCAATCTCTTCCACCCAAGCAATAAGCTTAGGGTGACGAACGAATTCTGGTGCGTTCACTTGGGTCATGGTGAGGCCTATCTCAAATGTGTACAAATTAGATGTACAAAGTACAATCCGAGCAATATAAAATATCGCCCAGATGAAATATGAAAAAAAGTGGCTGTATTAAAGCATAAAATGATAAAAAAAATAAGACCAAAGAAGTGCTAGATTTCTTTTGGAATATAATGCTATTTTATTTATAAATATAAGTAAAACAACAAGATAAAACTAAATATTTGAATTATTGATTCTATTTATTTAAATGATGGATGGTATTTATTTTAAAAATTAATATTAAAATCATTATCTTAATTTTATAAGATCTCTAATATTCATTATTGATTAAATAAATGGTTGCCATTTGAATTTTACATAAAGCCACTGTTAATTGTCTATGAATTGGACAAAATGCCAATAGGCTTCAATGAAATTGCGCGAAAAATGTCTAATCAATCTAAACCCTTATCGCTGATTTTTAATCATAAAGCTGGTTTTCGCATACAGGGGCCAGAAGGCATTTATGAACAGCTGATCGATATATTTTCAGCGCAGGGTTATCAAACTAAAGCTTATGAAATCAATGATTCACAGCAATTTGATAAAATTATGGTTGAGGTGCTTGAACAGCATTTGGCATCTAGCGAGTCAGGAATCATCGTTGCGGCAGGCGGAGATGGCACTTTAAATACAGTCGCCAAACATGTGTTGAATACGCAAATTCCTGTCGGTATTTTGCCTTTAGGGACTTTTAACTATGTGGCTAGATTATTGGGGATTCCGCTGGATTTGCTTGAAGCGGCAAAAGTGATTGCGACAGGACAGCCACAACGTATGAATGTTGCTCGTATCAATCAGGAAATTTATCTGAATAATGCCAGTTTAGGTTTATATCCTTTATTTATTAAAAAACGTGAAGACTATAATCGTATTTTTGGTCGCTTACCGCTACATGCCTATACTTCTGCACTGGATGTTTTAATTCGCGACCGTAAAGAATTAAAACTAAAAATCTGGGTGGATCAAAAGAAATATCCGGTAAAAACACCACTGATTTTTTTTGGCAATAATCCCTTGCAACTGGCGGATATGAAAATGCGCATTGCAGAAGCGGCTGAAAAAGGCAAAGTGGCGGGAGTTGTAGTTTCTAAAAGTGATAAGCTTACTTTATTTAAGCTAGTGTATCAGCTGATTCGTGGCAAGATTGACCAGGCATCGGATGTTTATAGTTTTGCAGCCGATCAAGTTCGAATCGAATCCCGAGCCAAGAAACTGATGGTAGCGATTGATGGGGAAATTGTGGAAATGGCCCCGCCACTCAATATTTCTGTATTAAAAGATAGCCTAAACGTAATGGTGCCACATGATCCTGCATCTGTCTGATCTGCATTTTGGAACAGAGAAGCCGGAGTGTTTAGAAGCGATTCGGCATTTCTGTCAGACCCATCCACTTGAAGCCGTCGTCATCAGTGGTGACCTGACTCAGCGCGCACGTTTGGGTCAATTCTTTGCCTGCAAAAAATTTTTAGATCAGCTCAATACGCCTTATATGGTGATCCCGGGGAATCATGATATTCCGCTCTATCATTTGTGGAATCGGCTTTTCAATCCATTTACCCGTTACCAGATTTTTTTTGGTGAATTGGAGCCAATATTTGAAACTGAAAATTTTTATCTGATTGGGGTGAATTCGATCCGACGTCGATATCATACCAAAGGGCATTTATCCCTTGAGCAGATTCAGCGTATTGACCTGACGCTGGCGCAGGCGCCTGCGTCCAAATTAAAAATCATTGTCAGCCATCAGCCTTTTTATGTGCCTTTTCAAAATAAGCGCGGTTTCAAGGACAGCCCACTGATGGCTAAAATTGCTTTAGAGGCCTGGGCAGAGCATGGTCTGTTTGCGGTGTTGCATGGGCATCTGCATCAACCGGCGATTTATGATTTGAACCAGATGTTTGGATTGGGGATGGATCATCCTGTATATGATGTACATGCGGGGACTTCTGCGTCAAATCGTTTGCATAAAAATGAACCCAACAGCTTTAATCTGATTGATGCCACAGGAAAAATTTCTCAATATTTGTTCGATGAAGTGGCACAAGCCTTTATGTTGAAAGCTGATCTGCCGAATAAATAGACGAAAACCTATGATTCGTTAAAAAAAACCAATTTTTTTTCATTTTTGCCCTTGAAGCGTTTTATTCCATCTCCATAAAAGTGACATCAAAAATTTTTGATGATGACCCATGGAATAATTAAGTCGTCATCAGTGACCTAAAAAAGACTTAGTCTGATGGAGTTATTTATGAGCAACATTCGTCCATTACATGACCGCGTTGTTATTCGTCGTGTTGAAGAAGAAACNNCAAGGTGAAATCATTGCAGTTGGTAATGGTCAAATCACTGACAATGGCGTACGCG
This sequence comes from Acinetobacter sp. UBA3060, assembly GCA_002367455.1. Lineage (GTDB taxonomy): Bacteria > Pseudomonadota > Gammaproteobacteria > Pseudomonadales > Moraxellaceae > Acinetobacter. The sequence goes on from DFCG01000111.1 coordinate 13,831, forward strand.
CGTTAGACGTAAAAGTTGGCGACAAAGTATTGTTCGGTACTTATGCAGGTACTACTGTAAAAGTAAACGGCGAAGAGCTTTTAATCATGAAAGAATCTGACATTTTAGCGGTATTAGAAGCTTAATCTGCGCTAAAAAGTTTTATTCGTTCCAAATCAGATTTTGTAAAGATACAACAATATTCGGAGTCAAATATGTCAGCTAAAGACGTAAAATTTGGTGATTCAGCTCGTTCAAAAATGATTGCTGGTGTAAACACCCTTGCAGATGCAGTAAAGGTTACTTTGGGTCCTAAGGGCCGTAACGTTGTTATCGACCGTTCTTTTGGTGCACCGCACATCACTAAAGATGGTGTCACTGTTGCCAAAGAAATTACGCTGAAAGACAAGTTCGAGAACATGGGTGCTCAACTGGTTCGTGAAGTTTCTTCAAAAACTAACGATATCGCAGGTGATGGTACAACGACTGCAACTGTATTGGCACAAGCAATTTTGAATGAAGGCATCAAGTCAGTAACAGCGGGTATGAACCCAATGGACTTGAAACGCGGTATCGATATTGCGGTACGTTCTGTAGTTGAAAACATCAAGGCAACTGCAAAACCAGCATCAGACTCTAAAGCGATTGAACAAGTAGGTTCGATCTCTGCTAACTCTGATACGACTGTAGGTCAGCTGATTGCGCAAGCAATGGAAAAAGTGGGCAAAGAAGGCGTGATCACGGTTGAAGAAGGTTCAGGCTTCGAAGATTCGCTTGACGTAGTTGAAGGCATGCAGTTCGACCGCGGTTATATTTCTCCGTACTTCGCGAACAAGCAAGATACTTTAACAGCTGAACTTGAAAATCCATTCATTCTTCTTGTTGATAAGAAAATCAGCAATATTCGTGAATTGATTACAGTACTTGAAGCTGTTGCTAAAACTGGCAAACCGCTTTTAATCATTTCTGAAGATGTTGAAGGCGAAGCGCTTGCGACACTTGTTGTCAACAACATGCGCGGTATTATCAAAGTATGTGCGGTGAAAGCACCTGGTTTTGGTGATCGTCGTAAAGCTATGCTTCAAGACATCGCGATCTTGACTGGCGGTACTGTGATTTCTGAAGAAATCGGCATGCAGCTGGATCAAACGACGCTTGATCACTTGGGTACAGCACATAAAGTAACTGTATCTAAAGAAAATACTGTAATTGTAGATGGTGCTGGTAATGCTGGCCAAATCGCTGACCGTGTACAGCAAATCCGTGCACAGATCGAAGAATCTACTTCAGAATATGACAAAGAAAAACTTCAAGAGCGTGTAGCGAAACTTGCTGGCGGTGTTGCTGTCATCAAAATCGGTGCTGCAACTGAAGTTGCAATGAAAGAGAAAAAAGACCGTGTAGATGACGCGCTTCATGCGACTCGCGCTGCAGTTGAAGAAGGTGTCGTTGCGGGTGGTGGTGTTGCACTAGTACGTGCTGCATCTGCACTTGAAGGCGTAACAGGCGCGAATGATGACCAAAACGTAGGTATCAATATTCTTCGCCGTGCGATCGAAGCACCGCTTCGTCAAATCGTATCTAACGCAGGTGATGAGCCTTCTGTAGTGATCAACGCTGTGAAGAATGGCGAAGGTAACTTCGGTTATAACGCTGCAACTGGCGAATATGGCGATATGCTGGAAATGGGTATTCTTGACCCTGCTAAAGTAACGCGTTCTGCACTTGAGCACGCCGCTTCTGTTGCTGGCTTGATGCTGACCACTGAATGCATGATCACTGAAATCCCAGAAGACAAACCTGCAATGCCTGATATGGGTGGCATGGGTGGTATGGGCGGCATGATGTAATTCATCATCCGAGCATTTCATAAAAAATCCCCGCAATAGCGGGGATTTTTTTATGCGTTTACAAAATTATGATGCGGACTTTTTAACTAATTTATAATTTAAATTACTGTCGATTTTTTTACCTGATTTCATCTCGCGTGCTTCAACAAAATTTTCACCAACAAAGAATTTACGGTTTTCAGCTTTGTTATCTAATGTGATGATTGAAGGATCTTGAGGGTCAAAACTGAAACTACCTTTAGTTTCCGTCTCATTATTTCCAGCTTTACCTAAATATTCCTCATTTAGCTCATAGGTTTTATCCGGATTGAGATCTAACTCGACCTTAATCCCTTCACAGTCAGCACAAGGAAAAACACCTTCGTATTCACCTGCCCAATCTAGCGAAGTTTCTGCGCTATCAGCACGGTTCACACTAGTATCCGCGTTATTTTGCTCCATCATGGCTGGGCTGGATTGAGCATTATTACTCATCGGCTCATTATCATTGGGCTTTGAACAGGCGGTTAAAGCTCCTGCAAGAACGACTGCTATCGCAGCAGTAAGCGTTAATTTTTTCATTGTTTTAACCCTATTAAATTATTTGTTATGAATTACATTAAAAGTAGTCAGTACAGATAAATAGGGCAATCTTGTTAAAGTTTGATTCATTAGGTGAATGAGGCCAGAGTTATTGATAAGTGAGCAGGATTTAAGAATTTTTAGCCAAGTTTAAAGTCACTTTATGCTGTTTCGTTAACCAATTCTGAACGCTATGATTAGAAAATAATGATAATGCGGAGGGGATAATGAAATTAGAACAAGAAAATAATCTGATTGCAAAAATTTATGATGCTGCTGTATTACCATCTTTGTGGCTGGACGTGATCAAAGATATCGTGAGCTATACTAAAAGTAAGAGTGCAATTTTTACCGGTCTGGATCAGCTTCATCCAGGCTATGACTTTGTCTATACGCACAATATCCCGAATGAAAGTCTGGCCGCTTATCAAGAGGAGCGTATCAGAGTGATTGATATGAAACTGCATATGCCCTTATGGAATGCGATCGAGATGGGCGATGCTTTAAGTCATAACTGTCAGCACTATGCAGAACAGCCGGGTACGGATCACTATGTGTTCTATGAGAAGTGTTTAAAGCCTGGCGGTGTATCTTATCTGGCGGGAGTATTGCTGGATCGGGGGAATTATCGTTGGGCGGTACTGGGTATTCATCGTGCACCTGAAGTACAGCCTTTTGAACAGCCTGAGCTGGATTTTCTAAGACGTATCAGTATTCATTTACGCCGGGCTTTGCAAATTCACCGGCAAATCAACTTGATTCAGCAAGATAATTTAAGCTTGTATACCGTATTGGATAGTTTAAAAACCGGAATTGTACTGCTTGATCAAAACCTGTGTTTAAGTTATTCCAATCCCATTGCGCAAAAGATGCTTGATCAAAGTTCATGTCTGGATCTGGATATACATAACCGTCTAAAAACCAATTATAGTCAGCAGATACGTTTTGATCAGCTTCTGGAAAGTGCTTTGCTGGAAGATACGACCATTCAAACTGAAGTGGGTGGAGTCCTGGCGTTGAGTGATGGGGCAGGCTCGCAATTCATGCTGACGGTAGTGCCATTTAAAAAATTAAGAAATATGCAACATTTACAGTCTACTCAACATCAGATTGCATTATTTATGACGGATAAAAACCAGCATTATTCCCTGTCAAGAACTTACCTACAACAGTGTTACCAGCTTTCCAAACGAGAGTTTGATTTATGTGAGTTGTTAATTAATGGTTATAAAATAGAAGATATTGCAGAACAGTGTGGCATTACGCTGAGTTCGGTACGGACGTATTTTAAAAATATTTATGAAAAAACCCAATGTTGTTCGCAAATCGAACTGATGCATTTATTGATGGGTTGTACCATTCAATTTGAACATATTGATTAAACCGGCCTGAATTTCATATTCAAGCCGGTTTATATGGGTTATTTAACACGTTGTAAAGTTACAGGATCTTCACCTTGCGGATGTAAGATAAGATTGTTGTTAGATATATTGATGCTTGCAATTGTCTTGCTGCCATTTGAACTATCTTGTAATCCACCACACTCGTTGGTATCGAATAATACCTCGGTTGTGGTGAGAGTATTTGCTGACAATGTATATTTGCCATATTCAATTCCTGGCCAACCACAGTCATCTCCACCTTCAGTGTCTAGGAAGAAATAATAGTTGTTATCAAAGAAAGCAAATAGGTGCGTTTCATTGAGTCGCCACGTGCCGACGAGACTATTAGACTGCTTAACTCGATTTAAACGGTATTCAGTACTAACGCCGGGTTCAGTAAGAATTAATTGAGTTCCATTAAAGTTTAAAGAATAAGGTTTATTCTCGGCAGGATGTGAAAGTCCCCATTCACCATTGGTGTCATGTAGGATTTCCGGTTCAATCACGGTTGTTGTTGCATTCCATTTTAAGCGGCCCATTTCAATGCCTGCTTGACCACTCTCATCTTTTGCTTCTGCTTCACCTAGTGCATAGCGTCCATCTTCCAGAATGTGAATCAACACAGCAGTGTTATCGGTACGGTTAATCTCCCACGTACCGGCAATATCTTTGTAGAAGGTCGCTTGGAAGTTTTCTGAAGCTTTTTCTGGTGTTATCAACTGATCTGGTGTGATGGCTGTTTTGGTGACAACTTCATTTACGAAGTCGGTGGTACTTTGGTTAAAATTAAGCTTTACAGCAGTGAAGGCTGTTTTAGTGTCATCACTAATCTGAATGCCATCGCTATGATCACCTTTTCCATCTAAGGATTGTAAAAAAACCATAAGGTTGATACGCGCATTTTCACTTTCGACTAAATCTAATGGTGTGATACGCTCCTTTGCTTCAATTTCATCACCGAGTTGTACACCCCCAATAAAGAATTTTACTTTTTCATCATCATTAAATTTAAATTCTCCTTTTTCGTTGGTAACTCCTGTTGCACCACTACTGGTGATATAGGTCACCCCTGAAATGATTCCGTCCGTCAGTACGCCGGTTTGGGTGCCAACATTGTTTGCTGGAGGTGTACTGGCATTATCATCCGAACCGCCGCAGGCACTAAGTAACCCCGCTAAAGCAATACAAAGTAAAGTCTTTTTCATTAGAATCTTCCTGAAATTTATAATGTGGATTCAGTATAAAAAGACCCTNNTCATAGAGCACTATCTATATTTGCCTAGGTTGCTAAAATTCGCGCAATTTTGAATAGAATTGGTGCGTGACGTGTTTGAGAAGTTAGCAGAACAAAGCCTGAACCTGATGGGTTGGGAAATTGATAACCATTGGCCCCTAGATTTAGACCAATGTGTCATGATTGCTGCTCCTCATACCAGTAATTGGGATGCATTGTATGCGCGACTGGCCTTAAAAGCATTGGGCGTAAATGTTCGCTTAACCATTAAAGACAGTTACATGAAATTGCCACTTGGGCCTTTTGTGCGTGCTATGGGCGGTATCGGGATTGATCGCCGTCCTAAACAGCCGGGTGAGCCTCGTCCGAGCATGGTTCAGCTGATGACAGACTTATTCAAGACTCATCCTAAACTGGTCATGCTGGTCACGCCAGAAGCAACTCGTGCCAAACAGGAACAGTGGAAGACAGGTTTTTATCATGTAGCGATTAGTGCCGGTGTGCCGATTGCATTGGCCTATATGGACTATGCCAAGAAGAAAACTGGCGTAGGTAAAATCGTTTATCCGACAGGGGATTATGAAAAAGATATGGCAGAAATCATGGCATTTTATGCAGAGATTCAACCAAAATTCCCTGAATGCTTTAGTGTAGATCAGCGCTATTATCAGAATTAAAATTGAGTTGAAAAAAAGCAGGAAAATTCTCCTGCTTTTTTATTGCCTAATAATCATGAAGATTGACAGACTTAAGAGGCATGTTCAGAAGTCGGCAAAATTCCACCCAGATTTTGGCAGGCATCTTTATACAGATCATATTGCTGTTCCACCACTTCATGCAATGGCAGGTCAAATAACTCTTCACCCTGATGATACTGTTTGATATAAGATTCGACTTTGGATTTGCTGCTATACAACATCTGCTGATAATAGTCGGTCATACTGCTATGTGGCATTTGGGCGGTATCTACCTTGGCACAATGGAAATTTTGCAGTAATTGTTCGGACTTCTTCAAATCGCTGGACATACAACCTGCTAGTAGCAAGGTACTGAGCAATGTCGTGATAAATTTCATGGAAAGTAGACTAAAGGTTTTATGGGAGCGCACTATTGTAGAAGTAAAACCCGGTCACAAAACCTTTTTAATCTACCAAATGGTTAAAAAATAGAACAACAGAATTTGAAAATCCAAGTCCATTCTCTAAACATCTAACCTTTAACCAAGCCGCCATCTACAATTAGGTTTTGTCCTGTGACAGCACGTGAATAAGGTGACAAAAACATCAGGATTGCAGCAGCGAATTCTTCGGGTGTAATCACGCGGCGTAAAGGCGTCGATTGAGCAATCAGGTCAAAGACAAAGTCAGGTGTGGCCTTACTGGCATCTGTCGTTTGTAACAGACCTCCAGAGAGCATATTCACATTAATGCCATATTGCCCCAAATCCTGCGCCGTGGTGCGGGTAAAGGCCAATAATGCTGCTTTGGCGGCGGTATAGTCATGATAAGGAACCACTGGATTTTGCACGAGATTTGTACCAATATTCACGATCCGGCCGAACCCTGCTTGTTTCATATCATCCAGAGCGGCTTGTGTGGTATTTAAGGCAGCCTGTACTGCACCGCTAAATTGCCGTTGCAACATTTCCCAAGTCAGCGTTTCTACTTTAGGGCGTGCATCGCCATTAAATTCAAATTGAATCAGTGCATTATTGACTACAGTATGAATTGCTTCACCGAAATGGGTTTTAGCCGCGGCAAATAACGCGCGGACCTGATCAACTTGGGTCACATCTGCCTGATAAATAAAGACTTGGTCTGGATGTTGCTGGGCCAGCTGTTCAGCTTGCTGCTGACTGCTATGATAATTGACGACCACGCGCGCACCCTCAGCCAGTAAAGCTTGAGTAATGACCAAACCCAAACCACGCGCACCGCCCGTAACAAGAACAATCTGATCACGAATTTGCATAATGATGATCTATATTGTGAAAGATTGGCCTTAACATAGCAGTTATTTCACCGGATTCAAGCTTTGGCGGGGGGAAGACAGATTCGGCTTGATCTTGCGCTTAAATGAATTGGGGCGCTAATAGAAAACAGCCTGCGCTCAAGAGTAAACTTAAGATCATGCGTTTGAACAGTAATTCTGAAATTTTATAAAATAGCTTTGCGCCTAAAATCGCCGGAATACTCACAAAAACAATCAGCAATGCCAGATACGGTAAATGGCTTTGATTGATCAGGCCTTGCCATAGATACGTACCCAGCGTGAAGAGCTGAATTGCAAAATTAAAATGCCGCAAAATATAGCGCTGCTGGGTT
>DFCG01000111.1:21319-28529 GCA_002367455.1 Acinetobacter sp. UBA3060
ATGCATAAAACATGCATAAATCTCTACAAGAGTGCAACAATGGCTCCGTTCACTCTCCATGAACTCGCCTGATACTGACAGAGTGCAGTAAGAGGTGATGGACATGATGAAAAAAGTGATATTACTTTCTGTATTGGCTGTGTCATTAACCGGTTGTGTGGTTGATCCTTGGGATGATGATTATCGTGGCAACAGAGATCGTAATGGACATTATGATCGAGACCACAGAGATCATGACTGGAAAAATAAGGACCATAAAGATCATCGGGATTGGAAACGTGACCGAGATAACCGCGACTGGCGCCGTGATCGTTAATCACAGTCTTTAAATTTGACTGACTACAATGACAAAAAGGATTCCACTGAGGAATCCTTTTTTAATGGCTCTTCAAAACAATTTAAATCAAGAAATACTTTTTTGATAAAGCCCCGCACGAACTGTACCGGCTTTGGTATTTTTAATTAAACGCCATGAGGACGGTAATTTAAGTAATTGTAAATCACGATCTGCTTCTACATAAATATAGGCATTGTCCTTGATCAGAGGATCTGCCTTTAGCGCTAGTTCTTCCCATAAATCCAGGCTATATGGCGGATCTAGAAAAACCAGATCAAACTGTGCCTGAAGGGTAGACAAAGCTTGCTGCGCCGTAGCCACTTTTAATTGTGCACGTGCTTTGGTGACTTTTAAAAGTTCCAGATTTTGGGTCAGAAATTGTGCCTGAGTACGATCCGGCTCAATCATCACCACTGATACAGCACCACGCGATAATGCCTCAAACGCCAATGCCCCAGAACCGGCACAAATATCCAACACCTGGGCATTTTGTACATCCCACATCAGCCAATTAAACAGTGTTTCCCGAACACGGTCAGGCGTCGGGCGCAAACCCTCAATGCTGGCAAAAGGCAGTTGGCGGCGTTTCCAGTCACCACCAATAATTCGAAGCTGGTTTTTCATCTTTAATCTCGCTCTACCGGTGTCGGAGCAGGTGTTGCTGCGGGAGATGCAGCCGTATTTGCAGAAGTCGGAGCAGCATTGTCGGGCTGGTCACTGGCTGGAACGGCACTAGATGCTGCATCCTGACTCAACATGCCTGCACCACTTGGCAATTCAGCTGGCTTGATTCCGGCCGTCATCAGACCACCACTTAATTGGTGGCCTTGTGGGCGTACCGGATTTTTATCTTTATGCAGTAACCAGTAATCAAAAATTGGACGGGCCAGAGCCGTTGCGGCACTACCACCGCGACCATTTTCCAGAATAACCGCAATCGCGATTTCAGGATTTTCAGCAGGTGCAAAACCGACAAACAGACCATGATCCAGCTGACGGTCAGTCAATAAGGATTCATTATAGCGCTTGCCTTGAGCAATACTTTTCACCTGTGCCGTACCGGTTTTTCCGGCAATAGAATATTGTAAGCCGCTTTTGATGCCTCGGCCTGTACCGGATTGAATCACGTCCACCATCGCATCACGCATCTTGATCCAGTCTTCTTCCTGACCATTAAAATCGATCTTGCCATGCGTGCCATTGTGCACCTTGAACGGTTTGGCACCACGACTTTCACGCAGAACATGGGGAATGACTTTATTGCCATGATTGGCGGTAATGGCTGTGGCCATAGCCAGTTGTAATGGGGTTGAAGTAAAAGCACCCTGACCAATACTGACGGAAATGGTTTCACCACGTGACCATTTAGCCTTGCGGGTACGCATCTTCCATTCCGGGTTTGGATACAGTCCTGAGCTTTCACTTGGTAAGTCCACGCCGGTTTTTTCACCAAAGCCAAACTGACGCATCCAGGTATTCATTTTTTCAATACCCATACGGTAGGACATGACATAGAAATAAGTATCACAGGAGACGACTTGGGCCTTATGCATGTTTACTGCGCCATGTCCGGATTTTTTATGGTCACGGAAACGGTGACTGTCTCCCGGCAGGCTGAAATAACCTGGATCGGAAATAGTGGTATCCCAATCGACCAGACCATGATGCAGACCACCGAGCGCAAACATTGGCTTGATGGTGGAGCCAGGTGGATAAACCCCTTGTACCGCACGGTTATATAAAGGTTGATCCAGATTATCGCGCAGGAATGAATAATCTTTGGTGCTGATCCCGGTCACAAACAGATTCGGGTTAAAACTTGGGCTGGAGACCAGCGCCAGAATTTCTCCGGTTTTAGGATTCATCGCCACAATCGCGCCACGACGCCCGGCCAGTTGCTCCGAAGCGACTACCTGTAAACCGTAATCCAGTGACAGGAACAGGTCATTACCACGTACCGGATCTTTACGGCCCAAATGACGCAGCACATTACCAAAGGCATCTGCTTCTACCGATTCATTTCCCGGCACACCATGTAAAAGTTTTTCATAAGATTTTTCTACCCCGATTTTCCCGATCAGGTTGGTTCCGGCATAGAGATCCTTATCAATGGCTTTCAGTTCTTTGTCATTAATCCGACCGACATAGCCAATTACATGTGCGAACAGATCACCATGCGGATAGTAGCGGGTCATCTGGGTTTCAATATTCACGCCCGGAAATTGATATTTCACTTCACTGAAACGGGCAATATCATTTTCATTCAGGTTGAGCTTGATTGAAACCCGTTCGGTTTTACGCGCTGTTTTAATCCGGGTTTGAAAGCGTTCAAGATCTTCTTCGGTCAGTTCCAGAATCGGTTTGAGGCGTTCGAGCGTCTGGTCGATATCCTGTACGTCGGCACGACTTAAAGTGGCAGTAAATACTGGGTAATTATCGGCCAGCAGAACGCCGTTACGGTCATAAATATAACCGCGCGCTGGAGGCAAGGGCTGTAGACGAATCCGGTTCTCATCAGAAGCTGTAGTAAAGCTTTCAAAGTTGAACAGTTGCAAATAGGCATAGCGGCTGACCAGCAGCAGCATAAAGAAAATGACAATCCCCATGGAAATCAAGACTCGACTGCGATAGATGCGCTTTTCTTGTTGTGCATTTTTTAAAGGAAAGTGCTGCTTCATACGCGATCGACTTAAGACCTGAGAGTGGTAGAAAAGAATCAAAGTGGAGTATTCTAACGCAACTGCACTTGATTTGATAATGAAAAACTGCCCTTACAATCAGTTCCTTTAAGCTTTGACTTTGCAGACATTAAAATTGTAAAGTGCTGTATATAAGAGTTGTGATAATTCTGCTAGAGTAAAATCTAATAAAAATAGGACTATACCAAAAACTATAATTAAGGAAGATGGTGAAGGAATGAACAAGGTTTACCCTTTGTTAGCGTTTGCATTGTGGGCGAACGGGGCTTATGCACATGATCAGATTAATAATACTGCAACCAAAATAGAGCCTGCTCAGGCAAAAGCCTTTAATGTGGGTGTTGGTTTTACCCAGAAATTACTGCATTTAAATACCGAATGGGTGAACCCTTATGGGATTGCTTATGTGAAAGGTGGTGTTTTTCTGGATGATGATCGTACGATTGGCGGTCAGGCAGGCTTTCGTTATCCTGCACATCTCACCGGCAAAGACAAAAATGGTTATTATGTCGGGGTTTATGCCGGTCATATCGACAGCAAACAGGTTGATGGCGAGTATGAAGGCCGTTTAGGTGCTGGCGTTGATTTGGCCTATGTTTTGCTTAGTTCAGAACGTATCAGCAGTTTTAGTATCGGGATCGGTGCCGGAGAGAAACTCGAAGACCGAAATGGTCGTGCTGTGGCTGAAACAGAACCCCGGCTACAATTTTCCTATACTTTAAGTATCGGTTTATAGACAAAATATTCGACTTTATTAATATGTGTATTCTGTGAACAAAAAATTAAATATGGAAGTTATGCATGCTTGAGTACGTCAACGAGTTGTGGCAAACCTTTGTAAACCGCCCGGATTTTTGGGCCGTGCTCAGCATTATTCCAGTGACTGCATTTGTAACCTGGGCTCACGTCTGGATGGCGCTGAAAATGGTCTTTTATCCGATCAATTTTTGGGGTTTCCATCTCGGGCCTTTACCTGTGGGCTGGCAAGGGATTGTGCCACGCAAAGCTGGACGTATTTCAGGCATTATTACCGATAACACACTGTCAAAATTAGGCTCTATCCGCGAATTTTTACAGGCGATGGATCCGGATGATATGGCACGCATCATTGGCGAGCAGGTCGGTTTCGAACTGGAACACCTGATTGATGAAGTGATGATGGATCGCAATGCGGTGCTCTGGGAAAACCTACCTTTTGCTATTAAGCGCAGAATTTATGCACAAGCACAAAAACAAATGCCGGCAATTTTGCGTGAATTAGTGACTGAGCTGACCATGAACGTCGAGTCACTTGTAGATATGCGTGAAATGGTAGTGAGCCAGATGGAAGGCGACCGTCGCTTGATGGTGCGTATGTTCCTGAAGGTGGGTCAAAAAGAGATCAATTTTATCTGGCATATCAGTGCCCTCATCGGGATGTTCTTTGGGATTTTCCAGATGATTGTCTGGTTTGTAGTGCCGTGGCACTGGACTGTACCGTTCTGGGCTGCGATCTGGGGCTTTTTGACCAACTGGATCGCGATCTGGATGGTATTCAACCCACTCTATCCACACCCAGTAAAGTACCCGCAATTCTTTGCCCGTACCACAAATCGCAAGTTTCCGTGGATTAAGCCGGTGATTCCTCGTATCGGCACCTATAACATACAAGGCGCATTTATGAAACGTCAGGATGAAGTCTCTGACGTCTTCGCAAGTGTAGTCACAGAAGACCTGATTACGTTAAAATCGATCATGACCGAGATGATGTATGGCGGCAGAAAAGACAAAACCCGCCGCATTATCAAACGTCATATTAATGAAATTATGGAAACACCCCTGGTTCGGACCTCTTTACAGCTGTCTTTAGGACCAAAAGAGTATGCAAAACTCAAGACGGACTTGATCGATCGCTCGATTGAAATTACGATGGTACCTGTATGCGACCCAGCATTTAATGCGAGCCGTGCACAGAAAATCTATCAAATGTTTAGAGACCGCATACGTGAGTTGACTCCGAAGGAGTTTCAGAATCTTTTACGTCCTGCATTTCAGGAAGATGAATGGATTCTGATTTTATTGGGTGGGGTAACCGGTTTTGTCGCGGGTTTAATCCATTTGTTTGTGGCTTTCTTATAATGAGATGTCGGGGGACACAATCGGGTGATTGTGGTCGTGGCGTCATACATATTGTTTAAATGAGGATGTTTATATATGCGCATTATCTTACTCGGACCACCTGGAGCAGGTAAAGGTACACAAGCTCAGTTGATCTGTAAGCGCTACAATATCCCACAAATTTCAACCGGTGATATGCTCCGTGCTGCAATTCGTGAAGGAACTGAATTAGGTCTACAAGCTAAAAGTGTCATGGACAATGGCGGTTTGGTTTCTGATGAGTTGATCATTGGTCTGGTGAAAGAGCGCATTGCGCAACCTGACTGTGTAAACGGCTGCATTTTTGATGGTTTCCCGCGTACCATTCCTCAAGCAGAAGCCTTGGAAAAAGAAGGCATTGCAATTGATCACGTGATTGAAATTGATGTACCAGATGAAGAAATCGTACAACGTCTTTCTGGCCGTCGTCAGCATCCTGCATCTGGCCGTGTCTATCACATCGTTTACAACCCGCCAAAAGTGGAAGGTAAAGATGACGAAACGGGTGAAGATCTGGTTCAACGTCCTGATGACCAGGAAGCAACCATTCGTAAGCGTCTAGGTTCTTACCATACTGAAACCGAGCAACTGGTTGGTTTCTACCAAGGCCGTGCAGCGTCTGGTGAAAATGCACCAACTTATGACAAGCTAAATGGTTTACGTCCAATCGATGAAGTTCAAACTGATCTTTTCGCGATTCTGGATCAGGCAAAATAATCGGCTGACGATGATTTTGACAATCGGAGAGCCCTAAGTCATATTAGGGCTCTTTTTTATTGCGTATTTGAACAGGGTACTTGTTGCTATGAAATTTGGCGTATTGGTGTTGATGGTAGTCTTTCTGGCAGTATTGGTAGGTCTGTTCTATTTCAGTTTTAAAATGCTCAACAAAGTACGTCAGGAAGAACGTGCTGAAAATGCAGCAAAGCGACCTGAGCGCCAGCTCCATCCAAAATTACAAGCCGAACTTGAACAGCGCAAGCAGCAGGAAAAGGCTGAACAAGATCAGGATAAATAATCCATAATAGTTCAGCTCAGCTAAGAATTTGGTTTGAACGAAAAGCACTCTTCTCATAGTCGATAAAAAGGTGACACATTGGTCACCTATTTTTATCCCAGCTTGATCACGCCGTTCTATTCAGCAAGCTCAATATTTTTCACTGCAATTTGGCGGGCTGCACCAAATTCAAACCGATCCGGCCAGTTACACACATCGGATACTACACATTCATGACATTTCGGTTTGCGCGCAATACACGTATAACGACCGTGTAAAATCAGCCAGTGATGTGAATCAATGATAAATTCCTTGGGAATGACTTTGACCAGACGGTGTTCAACTTCCAACACATTTTTGCCAACCGCTAGTCCGGTACGGTTACCTACCCGGAAAATATGGGTATCAACCGCCATGGTCGGCTGACCAAAGGCCGTATTCAGTACCACATTCGCCGTTTTACGACCTACACCCGGCAGGGCTTCTAAGTCTGCACGATTGTCCGGTACGATGCTGTTGTGCTTCTGAATCAGCATCTCGCAGGCTTTAATCACGTTGACCGCTTTCGAGTTATATAAACCAATGGTCTTGATATATTCCTTCAAGCCNNGTCATGTTCTATCCCTGTAAAGCCTGTAATTGCTGTGTCAGTTCTTCCAGTTGGGTGCGTTTTCGGGCATCTTCACGAACCGAAAGCTGTTTTTCCAGTTTTTTAATTTGGGTACGTAGTTTTGCCAGTTCAATCGTGGTCTTGGAATCGAAAGCTACAGGTGCATTCTCTGGCTTGCTCGCGACTTCAATCACAGGAAGTTGCTCATTTAAAGCAGAGAAACGGGCAAACAGGGCAGTATCAATTTCTGCACGGACCACAGGTCCCTTACGATCGGTACGCCGTTTTTCTTCACGCTGGATGTGCGCATAGTAACGCTGACGCAGATCATCCTGTTCCGCAAGACGCTGTGCTTCAGTCGGCAAGGGTTGTTGATCTTCAACCAAATCGATGCAGTCTACCGGACAGGGGGGAATACATAACTCACAGCC
>DFCG01000029.1:0-236 GCA_002367455.1 Acinetobacter sp. UBA3060
TGGCGCCAGATCTGATGCACAATACCTAAAGTGTGATAACACTCCGGTACACTTTTCACCAGTACCCGTAAAGCACGAATATCATAGAGCTGGTCAAAGCTCAGGTTCTTGCTTTTCATTTTTCGATAAATCGAATAAATGTGTTTCACCCGGCCATTAATTTCAGCTTCGATGCCATGCTCGGCCAATTCATTGCGTAATTTATCAATCACAAACTGAATATACTGTTCACGCTC